>CAUZQF010000005.1:0-24367 GCA_963581905.1 Dehalococcoidia bacterium | reverse complement strand
ATAACCTGTCGATTTACGGGGATAACTAACCGTTAACGTGGATAATTCCCATACACTTTCTTCGCCAAAAGTTCATCCCCCCCCTTTGGCAAAGTTATCCCTGGTCATCCATAGTCTTTCCACATCGACCCCATGTTAGAATTACATTAAGTTAGTGAAGTCGCCCTGAGTTCAATACACAGACTAACGGCTTAATAATGTGCTGGGTTCATTTGCACCGAGCAACGCTCCACTCCGAATCCACGCTATCCACGCCATTATTACTATGTATTATTAGAATAGAAAAATGATCGATCAATTATTTATCCACGTATTATCCGGTAATGGCGGTAACGGGCTCGTTAGTGGGCGCCACGAAAAGTTCGTGCCTTACGGAGGTCCGGATGGGGGCGATGGAGGTCGTGGGGGAGATGTCGTTGTCGTCGCTGATCCCAACGTCTCAACTCTTGTCGAGTTTCGCTACCATCGTAAATTCGTAGGTTCCCATGGAACTAATGGGTCCGGCGGTAACAAGCATGGCAAAAATGGCGATGATATAAAAATACCTGTCCCTGTGGGGACTCAGATCTGGGAAGCCGATACTGACAATATGTATGTAGACCTTTCGACGGTCGGACAGGGTATTGTGTTGGCGAAGGGCGGTCGTGGTGGCCGTGGCAATGCCCAGTTCGCTACTTCAACGAACCAGTATCCTCTGCTGGCGGAAAAGGGCGAACAGGGGGAAGAGCTTCACATACGCTTGGAGCTTAAGTTGCTGGCAGACGTAGGCATCATAGGGCTTCCCAACGCTGGGAAGTCCAGCTTACTAACCTCTGTCAGCGCGGCGAGACCCAAGGTTGCTGACTATCCATTCACCACATTAGAACCCGTGCTGGGCGTAGTCGAGAGGTTTCATGACACCTTCGTCATGGTGGATATTCCAGGCCTTATTGAAGGTGCTTCAGATGGCGTAGGTCTTGGGCACGATTTCCTACGGCACATCGAGCGTACTCGTGTCCTTGTGCATGTAGTAGATGGCTCGGCTCTTGATCCTCTTGGGGATCTTCGAAAGATCAATAACGAGCTGGCCCAGTTCAATGAGGACCTGGCTACCAAGCCTCAGCTAATTGCTATCAATAAGCTGGACATTGAGGAAGTGCATGAGCTTCGTGTCGAAATTGAAGAGCTTTTCGAAGACCGTAAAGAGCCCCTGTTCTTCATATCAGCCGCCACTCACGAAGGCGTGGGAGACCTGTTGAACAAGGTGTATGAGATTCACCAAGAGGCTAGGCAACAGGAAGAGGTCGAGTCTGCTGAAATTAATATCGAGGATCTTCCCGTCTTAAAGCCACGTTCTAGGCGGGAGCCAATCGAGATCAGCAAAAGCGGTGGTGTATTTGTTGTCGAAGTGCCCCGGATTGCTCGTATTGCTGCCATGCTGGAAGTGCAGGACTGGAACGCACGAATGCAGTTTATGGGCCACCTGCAACGCACCGGTGTGATCAAGGCGTTGGACGAGGCTGGGCTCATGCCTGGAGACACCGTCCGGTTCGGCGAGATGGAGTGGGTATGGGAGTAATTTTTGCATAGTTGGCGAGGGCAAATTAGTCTTTCCGGATTAGCGTTGGTGGTCAGCCGGGTTTCGGCGAAGGCCTCGTGAAGCTAGGGGTATTTGGCGGCACCTTCGACCCTATTCACATGGGGCACCTGGTTGTTGCCGAAGAGGCTCGTGAGCAGCTTGGTTTAGACGAGGTGGTATTCGTTCCGGCGGGCGAACCCTGGTTCAAGGCCGACATGCGAATCACAGACGCCAGTCATAGATTTGCCATGGTTGATCTGGCAGTGGCGTCCAACCCCGCGTTTCTAACCTCTGACCTTGAGATAGTAAGGTCTGGCCCCTCTTACACCGTCGATACTCTTGAGCAACTTCACAAAAGTCTTGGCGACTCTGTCGAACTCTTCGTAGTGTTGGGGGCCGATGCTCTGGCGGATCTGGCGCGATGGCACAGACCCAAACGCATATTGGATTTGGCCACCGTTATTGGAGTTGCTCGCTCTAGCCACCTATCAATCGACCTGAAGCAGATGGCCACTGACCTGGAGAGTGCAGAGGACAGGCTAAAGCTGCTGCATGGCCCTCTGACTGAGGTTAGCGGGACAGATATTCGACGGCGCATTCAAGAAGGGCGTTCCATCAGGTATCTCGTTCCAGAGCCGGTAGAGGCGTATATTCAGGAGCATATGCTGTACCGCTGACTGCCAGTGGTGTACGCTCGTGTAACTGACACTATTGAGGGGTGAATGCCGGTGAGCAAGGATACTGCACAGGCGATATTGGATCTGGCGAAAGAGAAGGGTGCGCTCATGTTCGGTGAGTTCAAGCTCTCTGCAGGTGGCACCAGCTCATACTACTTCGACGGGCGCATGATAACTCTCGACCCTGAGGGGGCAAATCTCATATCTCAGGTGTTCATTCCAGTGATCAACCAGTGTGGCGCTGAGGCTCTTGCCGGACCTACGCTGGGCGCAGACCCTATCGTATCCTCAGTAGCGGCTTTGAGCTTCAAAGAGGGCACGCCTATCCCCGGCCTGATTGTCCGCAAAGAGGCAAAGGCTCATGGCGGCAAACGGGGTATCGAAGGACCGCTGGTTGAGGGGTCTAATGTCGCCGTAGTCGATGACACCTGTAGCACCGGGGCCAGCCTGTTCCTCGCTATCGATGCGGTGGAGGCGGCGGGGTGTAAGGTGGTCAAGGTGCTATCAATACTGGATAGACACCAGGGCGGAAGCGAAGAGCTGAAGCGTCGCGGCTACGATTTCTTCACAATCTTGGAAGCCGATCCAGAGGGCAATATAGTCCCAGTGAAGCATTAGTCGATGTCTTTGACCTGTGAATCCGATGATTAAGGGCGGGATGTTTCTGGGCGCGTTGCTGAACTTTGTGCCTGGGTTCGGTCTGGGCTACCTGGTGGTGGGAAGACAGCGCGCATTTCGTATCTGTATTGTCGCGTGGGTTCTATCCGCTTTTGCTGCAGGGGTGCTCAGCATGACAGCAGGGGCTTTGTGGGAGTTTTCTTCCGTAGACCCGGAGCCTAAATAATAATCGTCGTGGCGGGCACCTTTATGTTCGGGGTGCCGCTGATTAGCCTGCCTACTTCAATTCATCTTCTTGTCACAGGCGTTCGGGATACAAGCCGCTGAGGTAAATTTACTTCGTTGAGGCCTATGACGTTAATACTCAAAAATATTAGATGGATCTTTTTCGACCTGGGCTACACGCTCATCAACGAGGATGGCGCAGCATTTGGCCGTTTGCAGCAGGTATGCGATTCTCTGGGAGAACTGGGCGTGAACACGGAAGTAGCGGACCTGGTGAAGAGTTTGGAAGAGGCCAGTGAACGCTACGATCCCAGTCCCTTCGTCAGCGTGCTAAACCAGCTTATCCCCGATCCTGAGCACCAGGACTTCGTCCGAAAGTCAGGGCGCTACCCCAAGGAATTGGAGAAGCCTTACCCCGACGCCGAGCGCCTTTTAGTCTCTCTAGCTGGCAAGTACCGGCTGGGCGTCATTGCAAACCAGCCGGATGGCACCGAGGCACGCCTGCGGGATTATGGACTGCGGTCGTTCTTTTCGGTGTGCATCTCCTCCACTGAGCTTGGTATATCGAAGCCGGACCCGGAGATCTTTCGTGTCGCGCTTCGAGAGGCCGGTTGCAAACCCGAAGAAGGGGTGATGATAGGCGACCGCATCGACAACGACATCAAGCCTGCCAAGGCGCTGGGAATGCAGACCGTCCGCATATTGCAAGGCGTTGGCCGACTCCAGAGGCCACGGACGGCCGACGAGCAGCCAGACGCCACCGTGAAGGACCTGGCCGAGTTAGGGGAGATTTTGATTGACTGAAGTGGCCTGCTGCGGTAAAGTCCCAAGGTTATGAAATTGATATTTGTTCGCCACGGTGAGTCCCTTGGTAACGCCGGCGGTATTATGCAGGGCCGCGCCGAGTACGATCTTTCGGAGGCTGGTCGTCAACAGGCGGCTTTGCTTCATCAGCGTTTTCTGGATGAGAGCTTTCAGCCTACTCATGTTTACTCAAGTCCCCAGGCCCGCGCCGCCCAGACCGCTGAAATAGTCTCAGGCTCCTGGGAATTCCCTATCACCCATTGGGATGATCTGATGGAGCACGATATCGGGGTTTTCAGCGGGCTCTCTTGGCCTGATATTTCTGAGAAGTTTCCTGAAATGTCGACAGCATTTGAGAAGAGTCAGGACTGGTCAATTGTGGAAGGTGCAGAGACCTCTGGCGAAAGACGAGCCAGGGGCCGTCGCGTAATCGACACGATTATGAGCCGACACGCCAACGAAGACGTAGTGATTATGTTCACGCACGGCGGCATCATGGCCCACATGATGGCTGCGCTGATGGGCACCGAACGCACATGGAGCCTGGGTGTCCAGAACACGGCCGTCTTCGAGTTGACTGTGGATGCGGAGCGCTGGTGGCAGAACGATAATGCCACGTATCACAACAATCTGCTATGGCGAGTTAACCGTTTCAACGACAGCTCCCATCTCCAAAACGGACTTTAATTTATTTTCAAAGCTGGCGTTCGCCACAACATGGTGACCACTCCTAAAAAGGATATTGAAAAAGTCTAAGAAATTTTCAGAAAAGTAGACTCATATCACCTACGCGATCCTCTCCAACCCTTGGTTACCTCCTATTCACGATTTGCGGCGACTGACGTGATGTCACGGGCGAATTCACACAGACGGTTTCGACTTGGGAGAGATGGAGGGGATGATGATCGACATTGACGCAGATAGCGGAGTTGGGGTGAACCGGTGAGATGTGCAGCAGGCGGAACTGGTGGACGCTATTATCGTGGCTGCCCAGCGGCGTGGGCCTAACAAGAGGCACTTTGCGCATAGGCGAACTGGGAGCGGGTCTTTACACAGCACGGGCTCCGATCTGGCCAAATTTGTTCCGGTGTTAAATGCGGATGCATTTTCGAGAGCAGGCCGTTTGGCTACTTCAGTTGCAGATGAGCTTGTCATTCGCTGCAGTGAAGTCAGGGGCATGGCTTATTTTCTGAAGCGATCTCTCCTGGTTACTTCTGTTGCCTCTATATCCGAAGCCTTTCGCCCTCGAAGCATAAGGTAATGGCCTTCCTCAAGCAGTAAAGAAGTAGACTCTCGCCCGCCACAACTAAGTATAAGTACTATAAAGGACCCCACTAAACGGGGTCCTTTATTTTTTGCATACCAGTCTATGGCCTGGGAAAGTGCCGAAAACCATACGCATTCTGGATATTCAACCTGAAAAATTACACCAGCGAATTCCTCTTATTATCATTGGTAATTCAGATGTCGTAGAATCTACAATAGATATAATGAATTCCAGCATCAAAATCCATTAAGGGGACCGTTTTGGATATTAACCAGCTTCAGAGCACCGCCCACGCCATGGTTGCGCCAGGCAAAGGCATTCTTGCGGCGGATGAGAGCACAGGCACGATCAAGAGGCGATTTGACTCCATTAACGTGGAGTGTACGGAGGAGAACCGCCGAAACTACCGCGAAATGCTGTTCCGGACAGATGGTGCCAACGAGTACATAAGTGGGGTAATTCTGTACGACGAGACGCTTCGCCAGAAGGGTGCTGATGGCACACCTCTGGTTAAGGTCTTGCAGGACCAGGGCATCATCCCAGGCATCAAGGTCGACATGAGCACCAACCCGCTGGCCAACGCCAAGGGAGAGCTCATCACCGATGGCCTGGACGGTCTGCGGGCCAGACTCCAAGAGTATTATGAGCTTGGAGCAAAGTTCGCCAAATGGAGGGCGGTAATCACCATCGGTCATGGCCTGCCTAGCCAGTACTGCATCGACGCTAACGCTCACCTGTTGGCCCGTTATGCGGCGCTGTGCCAGGAGGCCAATCTGGTTCCTATGGTGGAGCCAGAGGTGCTGATGGACGGCACACACATCATCGAAAAGTGCTACGAGGCCACTGAGGCCACGCTGCGACAGGTCTATTACGAGCTAGGCCAGCAGCGCGTCGATCTTTCGGGAACGATCTTGAAGCCCAACATGGTGCTTTCCGGTAAGGAGGCCTCCAGCAGGGCTTCTGCGGCGGAAGTGGCTGAAAAGACCATAGCCTGCTTCCGGAATACAGTACCAGCCGCCGTGGCTGGAATCGCTTTCCTGTCAGGCGGGCAGGGCGACGAAGAGGCTACCTCCAATCTGGATGCTATCAATCGAAAGGCATCCGAAATTGGAGTGCCATGGCAACTCAGCTTCTCCTTCGGTCGCGGACTTCAGGCAGCGCCCTTGGCAGCCTGGGGTGGCGATGATTCTAAGTTCGATGAGGCAAAGCAGGCCTACTACCATCGCGCCAAGGTGACCAGTGCGGCACGGATGGGCCAGTATACATCGGATATGGCAAAGTAAGTGGCTGACGACTAGTAGTCTGGCTTAAGTTGAAGAAACTCTTAATAGCAACACATAACCAAGGCAAGCTCAAGGAGCTGTCCTCTCTTTTGGAGGGCGTGCCCTTTGAGCTTGTTTCGTTATCCGACGTTGAGATTGCCCATGACGTGGACGAAACGGGCAGCACGCTGGAGGAGAACGCGACGCTCAAGGCGGTGACTTACGCCAGCTTGAGCGGACTATTGACTCTGGCCGACGACTCAGGGCTGGAGGTTGAGGCGCTGGGCGGAGAGCCTGGTGTACGCTCGGCAAGGTACGCTGGCGAGGGCGCAACTGACCAGGACCGCATCGACCTCGTGCTGAAGAATCTTGCAGACAAGCCCCTGCCTTGGAATGCACGCTTTCGCTGCGTAGTGGCCATTGCTCGGCCTGGTGAACCCGTGCAGCTTCATTCTGGAGAATGCCTCGGAGCGATCATCACGGAGCCACGAGGGACAAACGGCTTCGGTTACGATCCGGTTTTCCTGATACCCCAGGTCTCCAAAACCATGGCAGAGCTAACGTCAGACGAGAAGAACCGTCTTAGCCATCGGAGTGTCGCTGCCAGGATGGCGAAAGGTGCCCTGATGGGCGTGCCTGGGTAGGCCGACGCATAACCTAACAGGTGAGCAGCGCGTTCCGGTATAATGCTATATAGAAACCTGAGTATTAGTAGTCGATAAGTGACATGCCTGAACCCTCTCTAAAACCCACAGTACTCGACAAGTTCAAGCGTCCGTTGCGAGACCTTAGAATCTCCGTGACGGATCGTTGTAACTTCCGCTGCACCTACTGCATGCCCGCCGAGATTTTCGGCGAGAGCTATCAGTTCCTCTCCAGAAAAGACCTTCTCTCCTTTGAGGAGATTGCGCGGCTGACTCGTATCCTGGTTAGTCTTGGCGTGAGCAAGGTTAGGCTCACGGGCGGCGAGCCCCTGGTGCGTAATGAGATCGACAAGCTGGTGGGAATGCTTTCCTCTATCGACGGCGTGGAAGACCTGACGATGACCACCAACGCCTACCTGCTGGCCAGAAAGGCTGTTGACCTGAGAGCCGCCGGTCTGCAGCGCATTACCGTCAGTCTCGATAGCCTGGACGAAGAGGTCTTTAAGAAGATGAACGGCCGCGGTTTCGGCACCGCACGCGTTCTGGAAGGCATTGAGGCTGCTGCGGATGCCGGGTTCCGGCCTATCAAGGTGAACTCTGTCGTACAGCGCGGCGTCAACGATCATACGATTGTAGAGCTTGCTCGTTACCTCAAGGAGCGAGGACACATAGCGCGCTTCATCGAGTATATGGACGTAGGCAACCTCAATGGCTGGAAGCTGGACGAGGTGGTTACATCGGAGGAGATCGTCTCGCTTATCGACGCTGAGATGCCTCTGGAGCCTGCTGACGCCAACTATGTGGGCGAGGTGGCTTCCCGCTTCCGATTCAAGGACGGCTCGGGAGAGATCGGCGTCATATCGTCTGTGACCAAGCCCTTCTGTGGCGACTGCTCCAGGCTTCGGCTGTCCCCAGAAGGTGAGTTGTTCACCTGTCTATTCGGCGTGGACGGCACGGACCTGCGCACACCGCTGCGAGACGGCGCTACCGACGATGAGCTGACCGACCTGATACGCGGTATCTGGACTCGGCGCGTGGACCGCTACTCCGAGGAGCGTTCCTCTCTGACAGAAGAGCTACGCCAGGGCCGCAAAAAAGTGGAGATGTACCACATAGGCGGCTAGGCCCTTGTGCATCGATCTCTACTGGGGGAGTTTAATTGACCGGTAATTGTTCATGTCACTCTGGTTCCCGTTCGCATTAGGGCGCATGTCCCACTCGATGACCTCGTCGCTGTCATACATCACCCAGACAGGCCTCTCAAATATACCCACGCAGTTGGGAAACTTTCGGTGGTTGTTGAAAAACTCTGCAGCTAGCTCTTAACGCTTGGCCTTGTCGGGTTCCACGGCCATTCCGAGGTAGCTCTTTCCTGCATAGGGAAGCTCCTAGCCGACCCCGTAGCCGCCTGCGCTCATACTGCTTACCACAAACCCGTGTGCCCAGTCGTAAGGGGAATTAGACTTGTTCTCGTCGCCGCAAGTGGAGAAAGCCGGGGTGCTTGTGGTGCGGGCGACTAGGCCAGGCCGGTAGGTGGCGTAGCGGGCCTTAATCAGGTTGGCTCTCACGTTCAATTCAGCTAGCCAGGTTGCAGCTATTGCCTCTCCCGCTGCATGGTAAACAGCCTGGTCTCTCAGATGGAAGTCCATTTCAAAACCGTCTTGATAACCAGCATTGACCAAAAATGACCGAGCTAGATCGTAGTCTGTGCCCCAGCTCCACTCTTCTCGGAAGTTGGGGTTGTTGCTGGACAGGTAAGGTTGATGGTTAACGAATCCAAATCCGCCAAGAATTTCATCTAACAGCGTATGGCGGTCAATAGACTAGGCAAGGGCATTCCGCACTTTCATCGAGGAGATCATAGACGCGGTGGTTTCGCTGTATTCGCCGTTTTCGAACGGGTCGCCGACCCAGGGCATAGAGATATCGCGATCCCTCGACAATGGTGCTCCGGTCAATACGCTGTATTTATCCCAGTAATTACCTGCAAAGGAAATGTTATGAATAGAATTGAAGCCAGCTCCCTTATGGATGGAGAATCCCGACTGGATTAGCTCCGGGAAATAGGAAAGCGGAACCTCGGCGATCTGAGCCTCCCCGGTTTCCAGCATGACGCGTCTGGACGCCGCTTCGTTAACTTGCAGGATGCGGAAATTTTCTACGTAAGGTCCCAGGCCTTCAGGGGTGCCCCAGTAGTCCTCAAAGGCGTGCATTGTAATTCCCTTATTGGTCTTCCCAATCATCAATTACAAACGCGCCTACGCCTGCGCTTGGTATCGGTCAGGAGCTTCGAAATCACCAGTCATGTTGAATGGCATATCTATGCTGGTATCGCCGTCATCAATTGTCATTTTTCCGCTCGCCACGTAGTGGTACGAATCCACGAAATCCATGATATTGCCGGCTGAAGTAAGAATGTCTAACGAGGACGGCGGCTCAGCTGTAGGCGTGGAGGTCGGCTCTGGAGTGGATGTAGGCTCCAAAGTAGCTGTTGCCGTAGGCGGTGAGCTGGTGGGCACAGCAGTGCTGACAGCGGTAGGCTCAACTGTAGGGACAGCTGGCACAGGCGCTTGATGAGTGGCGTCAGGCAGTGCCGAAGGCGTCGTCGTATCGACGCAGGCAACCGCTGCCACCAGGATTGCCGACACTAGCGCGAAAATAATACCTATTTGCATTGTCGATAGCCTCACTGACGATTTAATTCAATGCGAATTTGAAGCACAATTGGGGAAATGGGATAGCGGTTCTGGTTTTATGTCAATTTATGAGCGAATCTATGCCGATGCCGTATTTCAAAGGAACGGCGCTCTCAGCTAAAATGGGAGCAGTTTAAGAAAAGGCATTGAAGGATTCTTAGATATGGTTGATATTTATACTGATGGTGCTTGCAAGGGCAACCCTGGTCCCGGTGGCTGGGGTGCTGTAATCCTTGAAGGTGACACTAAGAAAACGCTCCTGGGTGGCGAACGGGACACCACCAATAACCGCATGGAGATGATGGCTGTAATAGAGGGCCTGAAGGAACTCCCCGAGCAGGAGGAGGTCACTATTTACAGTGATAGCCAATACGTTATTAATACGATGACCAAGAACTGGAAACGCAACAAAAACCAGGACCTCTGGGCAAAGATGGATGCTGAGGTTAAGAGTCGCAGGGTGAAGTGGCAGTGGGTTCGCGGCCACAACGGGCATCCCCTGAATGAGGAGGCCGACTGCCTGGCCGTAGAGGGGGCTAATCGATATGTCTAAAGCTGATTCGTCAGGCAAGAGGCTCACTCACATAGATGAGTCCGGCCAGGCCAGCATGGTGGATGTGGGCTGGAAGGACGATACCGATCGGGAGGCCGTTGCCAAGGCCGCGATTACCATGGAGCCTGAGACCCTGGCCCTTATTAAGGCCAACAACATGAAAAAGGGGGATGTGCTGGGAGTGGCGCGTATCGCAGGCATAATGGCCGCCAAGAACACGTCTAATCTCATTCCGCTCTGTCATCCGTTGCCGCTAAATCAGGTGACCATTGATTTCGAGATTGATGACGAGGCCAACTCGATCACCATTACCGGTACTACCAACGTTACCGGTAAGACCGGCGTCGAGATGGAGGCGCTGACCGCTGTGAGCATCGCTGCCCTGACTATCTACGACATGTGCAAGGCGGTGGATAGGGCCATGCGTATAGATGGTGTTCGGCTGGCCAGAAAGACCGGCGGCAAGAGTGGTGACGTTTTCCTAGAATAGTTTTATTTTAAAAGGGTTAAGACAGAACGTTTTTCCTGTGCTGCGGCTGTTTTCGGGCAGCCCATAGAAGAGGCCCTCACTTATTAAACGCTATTAAACGCCGAGCTGCGTTTTCCCTATCTGGCTATATTTCTTGAGCCTGTCCATCGCAACTGTGATTGGCGACTTTTATGAATGAACCCGCGCCCTAACAAACTCTAAGCTTCGATCTGGAAACCCTGGGTCAGCCGCAGCAATGGACCGTTCACCACCGAGGACTTGAGTACACAGGTGAGGTAATAATTGCTGAGAGTCTTGACCGTCAGTGGGGCGAACTTCTTCCTCCCCATCTAAACTTCAGGCTCGTCTTCTTCACGGTGCCACGCGGAATTCCTCCCCGCCGGATTCTCGACACGCGCATTGCCATGGTTGTGCCAAGCCGTTCTCCCGCGGAGGCCCGTCAGTCATTGCGGCGAGAGCTAAAATCCATCCAGGAAACCAGAGAGCGTTACGTATACCAGCGGGATCCCGATTCAGATGCCTTGCGAAATGCTATGTATGAGCGAGAGGAGTCGTTACGGGGCGAAATGGAGCGGCGCTATGGCATGGCCTATTCCCAGGGAAGAATCTATACACATCCTGAAATAGGGCTGCGGACACAGGATGTTTTCTTGGACAGCAGGCTGGAGGCTTGGTCCAACGAGCTAGCCTCGGTGACCCTACTGCTGGCCCATCCTATTCTGCCCCTGAATTACTCTGGCTTCCCTGGACCATTAACAGCCCAGGTTCTTGGCGAGGTGTTCAGCGGCCTGCTGCAGAGTGATGGCCTTGCAAAGGAAGCTGTGGCGGCCTTTGCAGTAGGCGTCAGCGCACCAGAAAGCCCCGAAGTCTTTGACGCGTCCAACTGTCCAGTCGGCGCTATCCTCCAGCGGGAATTGGAAGGGGCCGTAGGTGCGATCGATGTCCCGGAACTGGTCCAGACTCTGATGCTTACCTACGGGCTAACGCTGGAGCTATCGCTTTTTCACCTACTTGCTTTTGTTCGCCAAAGAGGTGGGCAACTGCTATTGAAGTCAGGCAGTGGTCTCACTAGCCGCGGGGGAGAGCCATTTCTGAGTGATCGCATCACCAGGGATCTGGTGCCGGAGATCGATTTCGACAAGATCAAACTAGAGCAGTTGGATGAGTTGCTGCTGGATAGTCCCATAAGCTGGAATCTCACTTTGCCATACTCCTCGTTGTTGGTTGAGGGCCTGGAGCCGCTGAATGAGGCAGCCGCCCAGGCTAGTGTTGCCGAGCTATCTGCGGGCTTGGGTTCAGATGTGCAATCGCTAAGCGAGACGCTTATGCGGTTGCAGTGCATGCCCCAAGCCGAGAGCTATCAAGAGTTCTATGCCATAGCCGGGCGCGAGTTCGACGGTCCGTCCGGCCTATCAGTCGCATTGGAAAGCTATCGAAGGGCCGCCAGCTTATCCGATTCGGTGCCGCTTATTATCGAGGCCCGAAATTACCTGGATAGGATGACCTTTGGACAACAGCATCAGCAATTGCGACTTACCCGCGACACGCTGCTAGCCTGCTCAGCAATCCCGCCTTGTGGCAGGGCATTAGAGGAGGGCTTGAAGGGTTGCGCAATAGCTACGCCGTAGCCTATGGCTCATTTCACTTTGAGTATCATCAGCAGGCCTTGGAGCCGCGCCACTTGCTGGAAACGTTGGAGCCGCATTGGAGCCGCAGGTGAAGGCCCTCTCCCGATTTAACGAGATACCAGAGTTGGGCGAAGCCGTGCAACAGCTCTTTAAGGACGTATCTGAAGGTTATAGGCTCTGCTCCTTGGCCGAAGAGGACCTGGATTTCAGTGTCGTTCCATATTGCCAGTGGTGCATCCTGCCTATGAACGTGATCATTCCCCATCGCAACGCGGAGCAGCTTTCCGGGGACGTCTCCAGGGCCATGCGCGAGTACAATCGCCGGCTGAGCACCTACAGCGCGGCGCAGATATTGGACAAGCCTACTCAAGAGCAGGCGGACAAGTTCATTGAGCTGGTGCAGGTTGCTGACCCGTCCGCGCTGGCGAATATTCTGGACGACCGCGTGGTGGAGTTCCTGCGCCAGTTCCTGTCACCCTCCGACTGATTTTACGGGGATCACAAGGCCTAGGAGCACATCCAGACGCGCGAGTCATTTGTCGAGACTCGGCCTACTCAAGACTGCCATTGCGCCTTTATTGGAATCCTCTGTATCATGCCTCTAATTTGAGCCGCTGACCTCGTAGGCCAGTGAGGCAACGCTAGAAGAGGACTTGATTTCAATGTCAGACAAGATCAGTGTAGGCAATGCAGAGATAGTATTCGCGCTGGACATGGTTCCCCCTTCTCGGGGCCCAGGTGAGTTCTTCGAGGGAGTCACCGAAAGCGACTGGGAGCCCTACCAGGACATCCTGGAGAATGGCCAGATTCAGCTCTATTACGGCCACTTCTTTGTGCGCTCGATGGGCAAGACCATAATGATAGACACAGGTATGGGGCCGGGGCCGCACGTCACCAGAGGCAATGCTAAGGGTGACCTGCTGAACCAGCTTAAGGCCCAGGGCGTAAGCCCCGAGGATATCGACGTCGTTGTGCACACGCACCTGCATATGGACCACGTGGGCTGGAATATCGACACCACAGGCGACACACCGAAGCCATACTTCCCCAACGCTCGTTACCTTGTGCCCAGGGTGGACTGGGAGTACTTTACTCAGCCAGACGTGTTGGCCGATTCACCGCAGGTCCGGGACAGCGTCGTGCCGCTGGGGAAGCTGGGCATTATGGACCTGTTCGACGAGGGTCACAACATCACGGATGAGATAACCACCCTGGCCACACCCGGCCATACGCCTGGCCACCAGGTCATCCTCATCAGCTCTCAGGGGCAGAAGGCTATGGTGGTCGGAGACGCAATCCACAGCCGTGTGCAGATACAGGAGCCGGACTGGTGCGCGGGTGTGGATACCAGCAAGCCCGACAGCCGTCGCAGCAGGCACGCGCTGCTTGAGAAGGCAGAGAAGGAAGACTACGTGATTGCGGCGGGCCACTTTCACTTGAATGACCACATCGGCAAGGTGGTAACAACCGAGGGCCGACGTTACTGGCAGGTGCTATAGCAGACAGGTCTTAGATGTTGGGAGGCTGGGTATGTTGACGCTATTCGGGTCGCTGGCTGTGACGATAATGTTCCTGGCCTACTGGCTGGAGCCGCGCTCTCGCTGCTACGTGCTGGTCTTCGCGGTGGCGACGACGGCAGCCTACAGCGGGCTGGTAGAGGCATACCCGATTACGGTGATCGAAGCGCTGTGGGTCGTGGTGGCATTTCGGCGCTTCCAGAGCAGGTCCAAAGCTGAGGCACTTGCAAATAGCTCTGCGTAATAACGCCTCTAGTAATTCAAAAAAATCTGGCAGGAGTATTCAAAAAATGTCAGTAATGGTGACGGGCGGAACAGGGTTTATCGGCGCACGTATTGTGCGGGAACTGCTTCAGCGCGGAGAGGATGTGGTCTGCTTCGACCTGGCGCCGCCGAAGGCGAACCTCGCTCCCTATTTAGATAGGATATCGGTCTATAGAGGTGACGTGACGCAGATTCCGCACCTGCTGGAGGCTGTGAATACGTACAAGGTCCACAAGATCATCCACATGGCCGCTTTGCTGCCGCCTGATACCGAGGACCGGCCGCACTTCGGCATGCTGGTGAATATTCAGGGCACCAACAACGTGTTTGAGGTAGCTCGCTGGACTGGCGTTGAGCGGGTGGTTTATGCCAGTTCAATTGCCGTATATGGTGTGCAGGAGTCCTTTGGCGAGAGGCCTGTCAACGAAGACGACCTGCCCAGCCCGATCAATGTGTATGGTATGACGAAGGCAGCGAACGACTTTGCCGCCGCCAAGTACATCGATAACTATGGCATGGACCTTCGTGGTGTGCGCATCTGCACCGTGTTCGGTCACGGCCGGGTAACAGGCATGACCGGAATGATTGGTGGCCTGATGGTGTCGCTACCGGCCGTGGGCAAGCCCATCGAAATTGACTTTCATCCCGACGAGGCTTCGTCGATGATTCACGCAGAGGACGCCGCGCAGATATTCGTAGGTGTAGCCCTGGCCGAGAAGCTCAACCATCGGGTCTACATCAGCGGGGGCCATCTGGCGACTATCAGCGACATGGCCGACGCCGTCCGGACGCTCATCCCAGACGGGCAGATCACCATGGGCGAAAGGCGGGTGCCTCACGTCTACCTAGTGGACAACAGCCGCATGATGGCGGACATAGGCTACGAGCTTGCGCCCCTCAGCATGCGTATTCTGGAGCACGCCAACGACGCTCGCGCTGAAGCGGGCTTGCCGCCGCTAAGCGGGTAGGGCTGCTTCGGGCTTGCGACTGTGCGGATGGCGTTACTTTCATGTCATTCCGAGCGTCGCGAGGAATCCAAAACGTGCCGCTATCACATTTGCAGTCGCATAAGATTCCTCGTCGTCCACGGCGGCGGTCTCCTCGGAATGACATTGCAGGTGGCCCTGCCTTTTCTCTGCGTTGAGAAGCCTCTGTCGGCCCGCTGTTGTACAATAATCAGTGGCCTTATTGCCAGCCCCAAAACCACACGAGAGGACGATTGTAAAAAATGCTGGACTACTTCCAGGTACTGGACGCGCTTTCAACCGAGGACAGGCAGGTGCAGACTGCTGCCCGCGACTTCATGGAGGCGGAGGTCCGGTCGCATATCGCTCAGTGGTGGGAGGACGGCGTTTTTCCCAGGGACATGGTGAACAAGCTGGGAGAGATGGGCTTTCTTGGTGCGAACCTTCCCAAGGAGTACGGTGCCAGCGGCATTAACAACGTTGCCTACGGACTCATCATGTACGAGTTGGAGCGCATAGACTCGGGCCTCCGCAGCTTTGCCAGCGTTCAGGGAGCACTAGTGATGTACCCTATATATCGCTACGGTTCGGAAGAGCAGAAGCAGCAGTACCTGCCCAAGCTGGCCTCTGGCGAGATGGTGGGCTGCTTTGGCCTCACCGAGCACAACGGCGGCTCCGATCCCGGCGGAATGGAGACCATGGCTCGCAAAGACGGCGAGTCTTACGTAATCAACGGCACCAAGATGTGGATCACCAACGGCAGCATGGCGGATATCGCCATAGTCTGGGCCAAGGACGAAGAGGACACGGTACGCGGATTCATCGTGCCTACGGACACGCCGGGCTTTCAGGCCAACGACATCAAGCACAAGATGAGCATGCGCGCCTCGGTAACCAGCGAGCTGGTCTTCGACAACGTTCGTATACCGGCATCGCAGATAATGCCTGAAGTGAAGGGCCTATCTGCGCCGCTGTCCTGCCTGACGCAGGCGAGATACGGCATCGCGTGGGGTGTGCTGGGTGCGCTGGAGGGCGTGTACGAAGACGCGCTAGCCTTCACCCAGAACCGAAGCACATTTGGTAAGCCTATCGCCTCGCGCCAGATAGTGCAGGCCAAGCTGGTAGATATGCTGGCCGATCACACCCGGGGCCTGCTGATGGCATGGCGTCTGGGCGTTCTTAAAGACGAGGGCAACATGAGCCACACTCACGTCTCGTTGGCCAAACGAGAGAACGTCCGCGCTGCGCTGAAGGCCTCTCGGGTAGCGAGGGAGATGCTGGGTGCCAGCGGCATAACCCTGGACTACAGCATCATTCGGCACATGCTCAACCTGGAGACCGTAGATACCTACGAGGGCACCTACGACGTGCACTCGCTGGTACTGGGTCGGGATATCACTGGTCACAACGCGCTGTTATAGGTGTAGCTTTAGAATTGTACATTTCCAATCAGCAGCGACATCGCTGCATTGGCTGATGTAGAAGTGCTTCTCCTAAACGCTGTCCAGCCGTATAGACCAACAAGGGCCAGACTGATTATGAACCCCAGGTAGATCCACAGTCGCGGGTCTCCCCAATCAAGCACGGCGGTACCGGTCTTCGGATTGATGGCGGTTGCGTAGCGGGCCAACGCTATGATTTGGGCAAGTCCAAGAAGGCAGTAGGCTACCATCGCTCCTCTCACTCGGCGAAAGTCGTTCTCCCATGCAGCGTGAGCGGCTGCGACGCCGAATCCCACCAGCCACGCTCCGACGGCGCGACCGGTGAGGGCGGACAGTGCCCACGGCCAAACAGTGGGGGCCACGGTCTGTGGCGCTATCAGTAGCGCAGGACCCAACGCCAACATTACTATCGCCTGGCAGATGAGCAGGAGACGAAACCACTGAGGCATTACCGCACCCTTCTCGGGATCGCCGCCGGGTTTTCGTTTCTGGAGTATCAGCAGAACGGTCATGATTATGGGCACGGCGGCATATATCACCATCCAAACCCAAGCGATGCCATAGGAGAACGAACCAAGGTTTTTGCTGAAGATGTGAAATTTGTCGATGTGGATCAGTGTGACAATCGATGTAACGGTTGTATAAATTAACACCGCCGGTACGGACACTCTGGCGCGGGCTCAAATACGCTCGCGTGAGCACTGAAATTCCAGCACAAAACTTGCCCAATAACCAGCCCCCAGAAACGCTGCGGTGAGAGGTGGGTTTACCGTCCATGTAAATAGACTGCCAGTGTTTCCAGGCAAAATGAACAGCAGAGTGCCAATAGTCAAGACCAGAAAGCTAGCCACCACCAGAAGGTACCGCATGCCCGAGGTTGTTTCCTTCATGATCAAGAACTTTTGTATGACGAGGCTAGGTGTTAGGGCAGGCGGCATGGTACTAATTCGTGGCTCATCAGACAATGGCCTTGATGATTCTACATAGATAAATTACGTTGGAAAAGTGACGGATGGCAGTGGCCACTTTTGCATGACTGCCATAGAGCCAACTCGATATTGATGTATGGCTGCTAATGGAGGAGGCTCGCTTTGACTCTGTTCAGAGTTGATGACTACACACCCAGGCAGATCACGCCGCAGATTTACATTGGAGCTGAGTATCGGCTGAACGGCAAGATAAGGCTGGAGGAGCTAGGGTTCACGCACAGCGTTAGCCTGCAGGCTGAGTACGACAGCGCCGAACACGGATTAGCGCTGGCCCATCACTGCTACCTTCCGACTCCCGACCAGCATGCGCCGTCGATTAGTCACCTGTACGAGGGCGTGGCCTTTATACACGAAGCGGTTGAGAGTGGAGGAAAGGTCTACGTCCATTGCGCGGCTGGCGTAGGTCGTTCGCCCACTCTGGTGGCGGCTTATTTTGTATACCAGGGCATGGAAGTAGGGGACGCTCTGATCCGAATGCAAGAAGCCCGGCCCGTAATCGATCCGTCTTACGAGCAGGTCGCGCAGCTTGCGACCTTTGAGGGCGCCCAAAGCGAGACTTAGCCTGCATCGCCTCCTGCTAGGCCTCGAACGCGCCTAATATGGGTTGGCTAGGCCCAACGCCACATCCCTTCTCGAAAAGCACCTTGCCTCAGTGGCGGAACCTGGATGGCTGGTGCAGCTTTATCACCGGCGTCGGCTCTGCGTAGAAGTTGCCCTTGCCGAATCCTGCTTTGCCACCGCCAATCTCGATAAAGCACTGGCCCTCGCCTTCGAAGGTTGAAGCCTCGCCGCGTCCCGTAATTTCCGACGCGATGGTCTGGGCTACAGCGATGCCCTCTCCGTGCGCGAAGACGCCAGCCTTTGGCAGCGGAAGCCCCATGGCCAAAGGAATGCCGGTTACGTCGCCGATGGCGTAGACGCCTGGGAAGGGCGTCGCCATGGTATGTCGATCAACCGTCACCCATCCGCTTTCGCCTGTTAGGCCTGCCTCTCGGACAACAGGCGGCGCAATATGAGGGGCAATGTAGACCAGGAAGTCGAAGTGAGCTTCTGTATCATCGGCAAACTTCAGAGTTACCGTAGCACCGTCCACGCTGGGCAACTGGTGCTTTGGGAAGTATTCGATGCCCTGTCCTTCGACGATGCCGCGAACCCCGGCTGAAACCTCGGGGCCGGCCACTCCCATAGGACCTGGCTCTGGTGAATAGAGGGCTACGCAAACATTTTGGCGAACGTTGCGCTTCTTCAGGTCGTGCTCAAGAAGCATGGCAGCTTCGTAGGGCGCGGCAGGACACTTGAAGGGCATTCGCGCAACTATGACGACCATGCGACCGCTGGTGAAGCTGGTGCGGGCGTCACGAATCGCTGTGGCACCTTCCAGACTGTAGAGATTATGGCCCGCCTCTTGAAGGCCTGGAACCTCTTCAGGCGCTAGCTGGGCTCCTAAAGACACGACGATGTAGTCAGCCTGTAGCTCTTGTCCGTTGACTCGAACGGTCTTCTGTTGCGGGTCGATGGCCTCAACGTCGCCCTTGATGACCTCAATGCCCTTGCTCGCCAGAGGAGTCAGGTCCTTGACGATTGCGTTGGGCTTGCGAAGGCCCACCTGCAACCAGAGTAAGGACGGTCAGAAGACGTGCCTTGCCTCCTTGTCGATGAGGATGACGCGGTGCTCTCGACCCAGCTTCTTACGCAACTCCCGGGCCGGGACCAGGCCTCCAACGCCGCCACCGAGAACTATTGTAGTTGCCATGAGAGCTGTCTCCGTTCCCTTACTGTGCAAAGTAAATAAATAAGCTGTGCTTTATGGCTTATAACATGTAAATAGGCTTATAGTTATATTGCCATAACACATAGCATTGCGCAAATAGGGGAGTATCCATAAGGGAGGCTAGGGCCGACGAGGCAGGAGGTTAAGGGCTGTCGGAGTTCTGCAGGGCGGTTAGAAAATGACCAGGGCCATCGCGGCTACCAGCATTAGGGCTAAAAGGCCTAATGGCGCCAGGCAGCCTAAAATCGCGCCTCTGAACACTGACCTAACAATGGACAGTATCCCGCGCACGAAAAATGCGACTGCTGCAAAAGGTAGAAGGATCACTGAAATTAAGGTTTTCAAATCAGCGACCATTTTACAAGTTTGCCAAGACTCTTGCCATCGGCTTGGAGAAGGCTAAAGCCCATCAAACAGGTCGGTCAGCATTTCGGCTGGAGGGGTTTCCGGCAACGCCCACGCGAACAGCTCTCGGCTCATGAAGCCCTTGGCCTTGTCTTCGGGTATACGGCTCATCATGGTGAAGGTGCCCTGCTGAGTCCTGTGGCATTTCACGGCGTCCCACTTGGCCTCAACCGTTGCCGATACATCAATTATGGCATGCACGTCTTCGTCGGACCACGCGTCGGCCATGCGGTTTTCGTAACGGCTGCTATCCTCACCTATGGATTTCAGGATGTCGCTGATTTCGATAAGACGGCCTCTGGGAAACACTGTGTATACGAGGCGTGCCGGGCTCCATGGCTCGCCTAGACCGGAGTATAGCTGCGCATCGCCGGACGTCTTGCATGCGGCCAGGGGGTGCCTGCTCATGGCCATGTGGTCCGGATGTCCGTAGCCTCCTCCTGGATCGAAGGTCATCACGACCTGGGGTCGAAGCTCACGGATGATGGCTACCAGACGGGGCACGACTTCTTCGGCTGAGGCGTTGGCCAGAGCGTTGGGGTGCGCATTTTCGGGAGTGCCCGCCATGCCTGAGTCGCGGTAGTCGAGGAAGTCTACCCGTCCAATGCCCAGGGCCTTGGCTGCCTCTCGAAGCTCGTTCTCTCTCACCTGGAGAAGAGTCTCCGGCGTTGCCAGAGTGGCGTCCGCGATCTCGCCTACCTAGCCGCGGGTAGCGCAGACGAGAGTTACCTCGATGCCCTCTGACGAAGCCTTCGCCAGCGTGCCTCCAGAGAGAAACGACTCATCATCCGGGTGTGCGTAAATCGCCAGTAGCCTTCGCTGAGAATCGTTGCTCAAACCTTCACATCGCGTGCATCTAGGACCGCAAAAAGTGTATCAGATATTTTTAATAATAGCCTGTTTTCTTGCATAGTCCAGTCATCCACGTTCTCGGCTGTGATGCTATGTATAATGATGGTCGCCCTAAATCTCGATTTCTGGAGCGTCGTATGACTAGTAGACGAAACATGGACGAGGCTACCGCCGACCTGACTCCGGCCGACGTGCTGGGCTCGGATGGCCAGTCGGCTAGCTGGGAGTTCTCCACCAGGGCTCCCGGGCCCAGTGGGCGGCTGCCCTTCACAGAGGAGTTCCTGATCAACGACGCCAGCGGGTACCACTTTGCCATGAGCCAGAACGCTGGCATGGGTTGGAATCCGGCAGAGCTTTTACGCAAGCAGTTCGCCATTCTATCCACAGTGGGCGGCGTGCGGGAGCCAGATGGCACACCGATTGCTCTTGGATTGCACATTGGCCACTTTGAGCTTATAAGACTGGTGGAAGAGGCTGCCAAAGAGATGCGGGAGCTCAACTCTGTCCCCTTTGCCATGTTCTGCACAGACCCATGTGACGGGCGCAGCATGGGCACGCCGGGCATGCTGGACTCTTTGCCGTATCGCAATGACGCCGCGCAGGTCTTTCGCAGGCTAGCGCGCTCGATGCCCACGGCCAGGGGAGTTATGGGCATCGCCTCGTGCGACAAGGGTTTGCCCGCCATGATGATGGCGCTGGCTGGCCTGCGGGATATGCCGGTGGTGATCGTGCCGGGCGGCTCTACCTTAGGAGTCGAGCAGGGCGAGGACACCGGCATGATTCAGTCCATAGGCGCTCGTTTTTCCCAGGGAGAGGTGACGCTGGAATACGCCCAGGAGATGGGGTGCAAGACCTGCGCCTCGCCCGGTGGCGGCTGCCAGTTTCTGGGAACTGCTGGCACATCTCAGGTCGTGTCTGAGGCCCTGGGACTGGCCATCACCCACTCCGCGCTGTCTCCTTCCGGCAGTCCTGCCTGGCTGGACATCGCACGAAGGTCCGCAAAGGCGCTGCTGCTGGCCGAAAAGCGCGGTACTACATCCCAAGATATTCTCACAGATGCGGCCTTCAGAAACTCCATGTTTGTGCATGCTGCCTGTGGCGGCTCAACGAACCTGTTGCTGCACACTCCGGCCATCGCCCACGCCGCTGGACGTCGGCGTATGACCGTGGACGACTGGAGCGCCATTAACAAGGAGACACCACGAATCGTCGACGTGCTGCCCAACGGCCCGGTGGGCTATCCCACGGTCGAGGTCTATGCCGCCGGTGGGGTACCAGAGGTAATGCTGCACCTGCGTCGTATGGGCTTATTGGACACGTCGGTGCTAACGGCAACAGGCCAGACGCTGGGCGAAAACCTGGACTGGTGGGAGGACTCGGAGCGAAGGCAACAGGTCAGGCGTTTCCTTACGGAGGAGCGTGGCACTGATCCTGACGACATCATCATGACGCCGGATCGCGCCAAAGCCAAGGGCCTAACCAGCACAGTGACTTTCCCCTCTGGTAACATCGCGCCGGAAGGGTCTGTCATCAAGAGCACCGCCATTGACCCGACCGTGGTCGATGACGACGGTGTCTACAGAAAGCTAGGCCCCGCTCGTGTCTTTACGTCGGAGCGAGAGGCTATCTCGGCCATCAAGAGTCGTGACGACGCCAAGAAGGTGAAGGCTGGCGACATCATGGTGATGACGTGCGGCGGGCCTATGGGCACGGGGATGGAAGAGGTGTTGCAGGTTACAGTGGCGTTGAAGTACCTCGGCTTTGGCAAAGAGGTTGCGCTCATAACCGATGCTCGCTTCTCTGGCGTTTCGACAGGCGCGTGTATTGGTCACGTTGGACCGGAAGCCTTAGCCGGTGGCCCTATCGGCAAGCTGCGCGATGGCGACCTGATTGAGATCACGGTGGACCGCCTGAACCTGGTGGGTACAATTGACCTGGTCGGCGAGGACGGTCAACACAAGGGCGTAGACTGGGGCACTGAGGAGTTGGCGCGACGCCAGATGCAAGATAACCTAAAGGCGCATCCTCAACTGCCAGACGATTCCCGACTATGGGCGGCATTGCAGAATGCGTCGGGCGGCACTTGGGGTGGCTGCGTCTTCGATGTCGATAGCATCATCGAAACACTTGAAGCAGGAAAGAAGGCCCTGGGCCGATAAATTTTCGAATTAGTACTCATAGCAAAGCCTAAATGCCGAGGGCGTGTCCGTAATCAGGCACCATAGATCTAAATATAGGAGAGAACCAATTGAGTTATCAGCACATATTCGCAGGCAACCCGCTGGACCGAGGCGAGGCCGAAAGAAGGGACGAGCAGTGGATCAGCGATAGGGCGAAAGACCCTGCCAGTCGGTTTTTGCCCATGCATGACCTGAACGTGCTGATATCCGGCGATGCCAGTCCGCGTTTGGGTTGGGTCACTTTGGATGATCTGGCTCAGCTTGGCGGAGACTCGGACCCTATACTGCTGGGCATGCTGGATGGCAAAGCGCACTTTGTGGTCGACGTGTCGGCCAACAGTGACGCAGAAGGTCACCTGGAGCAGAACGAGAATTTCAGATTTCAGGACTGTCGCTCGGCAGGAACAGTGGTGCCAGGTGAGGAAGCCGGAATCATTGCCCAGGCCAGGGCGCAGCTAGACTGGCACAAGCGCCATCGCTTCTGCTCCGTGTGCGGCAACGAGTCCGAAAAGGGCAGAGGCGGGCAGGTACGTAAGTGTCCGCAGTGCAACGCCTCGCACTTCCCCCGGACCGACCCCGTGGTGATTATGCTGGTGGCTGATGTGGAGAACGACCGCTGCCTTCTAGGGCAGTCCCGTGGGCGACTGGCTCGCATGAGGACGTACTCTGCGCTGGCGGGCTTCATGGACCAGGGCGAAAATATAGAGGAGGCGGTTGCCAGGGAGGTCATGGAGGAGGCGGGCATCAAGGTAAAGAACGTTCGTTACCACTCGTCGCAGCCGTGGCCCTTTCCTTCGTCTCTGATGATTGGCTGTATCGCCGAGGCGGCAACCAACGACATCAACATGGACAGCGAGGAGATGACCGACGTCCAGTGGTTCGGGCGCGACGAGGTGCTCAAGGCCCTGGATGGCAAGAGCGAGATCTTGACTCTCCCGCAGCCCATTGCCATCGCCCACCACCTAATCAAAGCCTGGGCCACCAAGAGTTTTGTATAGAGGGCTAAGGGCGTGGGGATAAACAGAAGAAGGTGTGGGGTTGACCAAAGAAGAAAAGTCCGGCCTATTTGAGCACGCAAATTGACCGTTCCCTGTGCCGTTCATATAATGGGCCGCAATTAGGAGCTAACGCAATCAAAGCACTGATTAGTTTTGTATAGAGGGCTAAGGGCGTGGGGCATAGGCAGAAGGCGTAGGGATGAGCGGCCTGTGACCATTATCCAATAAGAAGAAGGAGATTAGCGGATGGTTGAACAGCAGTTACAGGTGTTAAGACCTGAGACCATGATTGAAGAGTTCAAAAAGAATGGCGTTACACATATCATAACGATTCCCGATAGTGAGACGAATTACCTCTATGAGCTCATGGCCCGAGAGGACTGGCTGGACATCGTGCCAGTCTCCCGAGAAGGCGAGTCCATGGGCGTGGCCCTTGGACTTAACGTAGCGGGCAGAACGCCCGTTGTGCTAATTCAGAACACCGGCATGATGGAATCTGGCGACTCCATACGAGGTATGGCGTTGGATGCGGGCTTCCCTCTGGTAATGGTGGTTGGCTACA
>CAUZQF010000004.1:0-25881 GCA_963581905.1 Dehalococcoidia bacterium | reverse complement strand
CCTGGAACTCATTGATTCCTGCTTGCACCGGTGCCGCCATCTTATCAGACACGGGTATTCAGAGTATTGCGATCGCCCTTCCACGTGCTGGCCGCAAAAGTTAGAATGGCATCTAAATAAGAAACTCCGGGAGAGCGCGCCATGACGCAAAGATTGCAGAGACTAGAGAGCCAGGTGGCTATAGTAACCGGCGGTGCATCCGGCATTGGCGGAGCGACATCCAGAAGGCTGGCCGAAGAGGGCGCAAAAGTACTGGTTACAGACGTCGACATCCCGAGAGCCGAAGCCAACGTCGCAAGAATACGAGATGCTGGCGGCACGGCCGAGGTACTGAGAGCCGACGTGGGCAAGCATAAAGACATACGCAACATAGTGCAGACGGCGATGGATCACTGGGGCAGGCTGGACATCGTGGTGAACAATGCCTACAGCTCTGCACATGGTTCCGGAGGGTCCGCGCTGGACGTCACCGAAGAGGCGTGGGACGCTGGTATGGGCCTGCTGGTTAAGTCGATCTTCCTGGCCACAAAATATGCGGTGCCGGAGATGCAGAAGAGCGGGGGCGGAAGCATCGTGAACATCGCCTCGGTTCACGGCCTGCTCATGGCCCCGCAGCGGCTGGTTTACGAGGCGGGGAAGTCGGCGGTCATAGGGATAACCAAGCAGATGGCAACAGACTTTGGCCCTATGGGCATCAGGGTCAACGCCATATGTCCCGGCCACATAGTCACCGAGCGGGTGGAAGAGAAGTGGGCAGGCAACCCCTCAGGCCTGAAGCTCTTCGAGGACCAGTATCCTCTGCGCAAGGTGGGACGTCCCGAGGACATCGGCAACGCCATCGTCTTCCTCTGCTCGGACGAGGCGTCCTTTATTACCGGCCACTCGCTGGTGGTGGACGGCGGCCTGACCGTGCAGTTGCAGGAGGACTTTGGAGTTAGACAGGCGCAATACATGGGCCAAAATCCCGACACCCAGTTGCCGTACTAGGCCTGCAATGAACACCCTACCCGACTACCTACAGCCCGATCTGGATATTGTGCTGATAGGACTGAACCCTGGCCTTAATTCGATAAAGGCAGGCCACTACTTTGCCTTTGGCCGCAACCGCTTCTGGCCTGCCATTAACGGGTCTGGACTCCTGCCAAAGATGCTAGACGCCGAGAACGATCATCGTATGCTGGAGTTCGGCATAGGGTTTACGGACGTGGTGAAGCGGCCAACCGCTGGCTCGTCAGACCTGCGTGCCGCTGACTACCGCGAGTGGGCACCGGTGCTGAAGCAAAAGCTGGAGCTGTACCAGCCGCGCATCGCTGCATTTCACGGCGCGACAGCCTATCACAACTACCTAAGACACGCCGAGGGCATCAGCCAGAAGCCAAGCCTGGGACTACAGGAGCTGCGGATTGGCTCGTCACTGGTCTTCCTGCTGCCCAATCCCAGTCCTGCTAACGCCGTGTACTCGCTGGACGACCTGATAGGCTGGTACGTAGCGCTGCGTGAGCTGAGGGACAATTCCCAGTCTGCGGGCAGTTAACAGGGGTATCTCGACCCCGAAGGCCTGCTGAACAGAGCCTCTTGGGAGGCCTCTCTTGGCCAGCTTTATCACACCTTCTTCACATTAAGCAGAAAATCTTCCCAACTTCCTCACACATTGTGAAATATTCTACACACATCAGTTCTGGGGTTACCCAGACCGCCAATCAGAATAATCACAATTCGTCGAAAAGGAAGGAATCACAGATTCGGAATGGGCTTGCTAGGCCTGGTGCTAATGTTAACGCTAGCGTTCAGGGCGGTGGCTTGTAGCAGCACCAGCGGCAATGAGCCTGCGAAGGCCGTCGTGGCTTCAGTCTGGGGAGCAACGGCGCTGCCATCGACCAGTTCAGACCTGCCTCAAATCACTCTAGGCGATGGCCCAGCTGGCATAGCGGGAAGCCGTTTCACCGATCCAGATGTCGAGATAAATCTGACCGCAGATGTCGTTCAGTGGGAAATCCTGGACGGAGAGTTCGTAGAAGTCTGGGGCTACAACGGAGAGTATCCAGGCCCCGAAATAAGAGTGATTGAGGGTGATATGGTACGGATTAATCTGACCAACAACCTACCCGAGGCCACAACCATCCACTGGCACGGCTTGGAGATCCCTAACGACCAGGACGGCGTGCCAGGAATCACCCAGCCAGACATAGCTCCGGGCGAGTCGTGGACGTATGAGTTCTTAGCCCCAAAACCTGGTACGTCTATGTACCACACCCACTCGAATACGCTAAAGCAGATCACCAAAGGGTTGTTTGGGGCAATGATCATAGAGCCGCGCGAGGGGCTACCACAATACGACCGGCAGTACACTTTGCTCCTTCACGAGACCAACGGCTTTTATACCATCAATGGCCACTCGTTCCCCAAGACCTTGGAGGACTCCCTGCTCAAGATCAAGACTGGTGAGCGCGTGCTGATTCGCATGATTAATGTGGGACAACAGCACCATCCGATGCACTTGCATGGTCACCAGTTCAAGGTGGTGCAGATGGACGGCAATCCGGTACCGAATCCGCTCACTGTCAACACCTAGGACATCGCGCCTGGCCAGACGGTGGATGCCGTGGCATAGGGTACGAATCCGGGAACACGGGAACATGGGTGTTCCACTGCCACATTATTAACCACGTAACTACTAAGGGAGTGTATCCAGGAGGGATGCTCATCGCGCTTGATTACGAAGATCACACCTCGTACTCCGAGCTACCAGAAGAACATCCCCACTAGACCGCTGGGCTGGACAATTTAAACCTGTGAAACGGGCGCTCCAGCTCCTTGAAGACCCTTGGAGCGCCCGTTTCATCGTTACTCAAAATAAAGTGAGACAGCAATTTCGATTATGATGCTTGCCTGATGTGTAACTCACCGCAAAACCCATGAACAAAAGATTAAGGCTATTCATCGCAATTGAGCTGCCCGACGCAGTGAAGAACGAGCTGTGCAGGCTGATCGACGCGCTGAACGCAGCGAACACGGGCGCTGTGCAGTGCGTTCGTCCCGAAGGAGCGCATCTCACGCTCAAGTTCCTTGGCAACGTCGACAGTAGTCGTGTGGACACTCTGTCAGAGGCGCTCACGCGGGCCGTAGGCGGTCACACAGCGTTCAGCCTGCGTCTTGGTGTGGGGGGGGCAGACCGCGGTGCGTTTCCAAATCTGCACCGGCCCAGGGTGCTTTGGGTAGGAATTGACAGCGACACGACTGCCTTGTCCTCTCTGTCCACTCTTCAAGCTGACGTAGAAGACGAACTGGCAGACGTCGGGTTCGCAAAAGACGATCGGGAGTATAATCCGCACCTGACGCTGGCTCGTATTCGCCGCGACTCTCAGCCAACCTCTGTCGAGCGAGCCACAGGCGTTCATACCAGCAGTCCCGTCAACGAGCATTTGGAAATTCCTGTGACGCAGATCAGCATAATGCGCACGGAACTTCACCCTGACGGCGCAATTCATCGGCGCGTGGTTTCCATACCCCTTTCAGACGGTTAACGTAACATTATATAGCCGGGGGTTGTGTAGGCTTTCGCCATGCTGCTATACTTGCGGCGCTTTTACCCCTAGGGTGGTGGAAAACGAGGAGGGATCCGTGGAACACCAAGGTTGGCCAGAGTGCCGCTCATGCTCAGAGGGAAGTTTGCTTCCGTTGTCTGACTTTGGAAGTCAAGGCGCGCCCATACATTACAAGGCTTGGGTTTGCAGTAGTCCTGAATGTGGATTTAACATCAAGATACGAAACGGTGATGTGTACCTAAACGAGCCCATCGCAAATGGGGCTATGCACACTCCAAGAGTAAGGTAACTTCCCGGAAACGCCCTAGTGGACGCTGGTCTGCGGGGGTGAATCCTTCGCGCTATCACCTTCATCCTATACTTATTCGGCATTGCAAAGACGCGCGGCCTAAATGGCCATTGCCTTAACGCCGTGCCTTTGCACATAATATGTGTGAGGGTGTTGCTTAGGAGGACGTTGGGTGAACCAGAAAGACTCGAAGTCGGTTGCTAATGGACGTCGCCATACAGGAGCGGCGGGTATCGCGATGATCGTGGTTGGTCTGGTCTTGCTAGGAACAGTTGGCGCTTACTACGGCTATCGAAGCTACGCCAGTTCGCAATTGGACTCCCTGGTCTTCACCCCGACGGAAAGCGCGCGAAGAGTCCCCGTTTCGACTGCTCCCCTGCCCAACACCGGGCAGACGTTCCCGGCAACAGTGCGGTCAAACGAGCCACCGCCCGCCGTTTATGAAGCGCCACTTAGCCAGCCTCCCACCGTTGGCAACCCCCCTGGTAATGCAGCCTTCCCCTTTTCCAGCTACATCTCCGTCTACCCTGCCACAGAGATCCATCCCAAATACTGGGCGGAGCCGATGTGGTCCGGCGGTGAGCCGTACTCTTACAGTCCCAACGAATCCGGCCAGCAACTGCCTGAAGGTTTCCATGCGGTCTCATCGACTGAGGGCACCGAGCTTCCCAACTCCAATACCACACGCATTTCGGTGCCAAGCATTGGGATCGATTCCGACATAACGGAGCTTCAGATTCTGGACCTGGGTAACAGCAGGGAGTACGAGACGCCCAAGAACGCCGTGGGCCACATACCGCAGTCGCCCAACGCCGGTCAGCTGGGCAACTCCTGGTTCTTCGGTCACCTGGAAAGCCCGATCAAGGGCGAAGGAAACGTCTTCCACCGGCTACCGGATATTCCAGAGAAGCTGCGCAACGGTGACGAGGTGCTGGTGGAGTTGGAGAACGAGCAGGGCCATATATTCTTATACAGGGTCACTGCCACGGATGTGGTGCATCAGGACGACATGCGGTTATACGACTCTTCCAATGCGACCATAACACTGGTGGCTTGCGTTCCCAGTCTGGTCTACGACCATCGCATTCTGGTGACGGCTGACCTGATAGGGATTAACGAGGGTTAAGACTAATCCTCAGTTAAGAAGGCCTGGAACTCGCCGGAGCTAACACGTCTCTCATAACCGACATGAAATTATGTGTTGGCTTGGATATGGTCTTACCCGGCAACGTAACGATACCGGCCTGCTCCACAGGCAACAGATTTGCCAAACTAATTACACCGAGAGTGTTCCTGTCCTCTTTCTCTATGGCCAATCGAGGCCCCACAGATATGCCCATGCCCAGAGCGACGAAGCGCTTGATCATGTCCATGCTATCCAGCTCTACGACAATGTCGTACTCCAGGCCCATGCGGCGGAACTCATCCTCCAGTATCGACCGTGTGTGAGTACCCCTGCCCATCAGGATGAGAGGGTAGCGCACGATCTGCTCAAGAGACGTCAAAGGCTCTTTTAGTAGAGGATGCTCCAGCGGGGTGATCAAAACACGCTCGTAAAGGAAAAGGCCCAGGAAATCGAGCCCTTCACTCTTTTCCGGGTGCTGGACAACGCCAAGGTCAACGTCGCCGTCCTTCACCATCTGCAATACTTCGGCGCGTGTACCGGAGCGTATTTTGAGGTGAACCTGGGGAAAGCGCGCCAGGAACACCCGCACCACGCGGATAAGAGTGTGGGGAATGATATCCGGTGTGGATGCTATTTGGACTGGCCCTCGCTGCTCGGCCTCATGGGTCATGGTGGCCAGCGAATCGATACCTTCAACCAACGGCGTTGCGATGGAAGACAGCCGATCGCCCGCCAATGTTAGCTGAATGGGTCGCTTAACTCGGTCGAACAGCACCATGCCAAGCTCTTCTTCTAGCTTTTTGATGTGTGTGGTGACTGTAGGTTGGCCCAGGCCCAGCTCCTGTGCAGCCTTGGAAATGCTGTGCACCCGGGCTGCGGCGCAGAAACTGCGAAGCTCTCTGAGTTCCATGATAACTTCCTCAAAAGAGATACATCACAAATACTAATACATCATATCACATGATATACGTTTACATGATGATGTAATGGATTAATAATAAATATGTACCTGAAATACTGAAAGGCATATCAAGAATCTGAGCGAACAATAGAAAGAGGAAACCATGCTCTACCGACTTATTTCAACCCTAAAGCGCCTGAACCACCGGAGCTACCCTGCTTCGGGTTTCGATTCCTATCTTGCCAACATCAAGCGATACAACGCAGCTGGTGGACCTAGGATTGAAGAGGCTCGCAAGGACTTTGCAAACACAGTCCACAACGAGACTTCCGGCCTTCTAGGCTAATAGTAACCGACACCAACTTTCTGAGGCCCGCCCAACAGAGTCGGCCTCAGTTGAACAAATAAAATTCAGGTTTCTTACTCGAATAATAAAAAGGCATGTCTTGCTTACGCAGGCATGCCTTTTTATGTGGACGCGAACATCACAGGAACAGCATACACCGAAGGCCTGTTCACCAGAATATACCCGTGCTAATCTTTAGTTGGCTGGCCTGCTTGTCACGGCCTTGCCAGCTAATTAAGAAGGTAGGTGAACGATTTGGCCCCTCTCAGCGATGAAGCACGAAAAGCCCTAAGCGAAGGCAAGAATTTCGCGACCATAGCCACACTAATGGCGGACGGGTCTCCCCAGGCCACCGTGGTCTGGGTCGACACCGATGGCGAGCACATAATATTCAACACAGCAGAGGGTCGTGTTAAGACCGAAAACCTCAGACGTGACCCCCGTGTTGCCGTCTCCATATTTAATCCGGAACGTCCCTATGACAAGGTGAACATTCGAGGCAAAGTTGTGGAGATGATCCACGAGGGCGCTGTAGCCCACGTCAACAGCATGGCCAAGAAATACATGGGCGTGGATGTGTACCCAGGACTGGCCGCCAACCCCGATGAGAAGCGCGTTATTATCAAGATTGCTCCCATTTAGAGGCTTCGTATAGTCGCCTGACTCTTTTCTGTAATAGGCCGTCACGGCCATTAACTAGCTTTTTTAAGAGGCTCCATGCTTAAGTTCTTCCGACGAAACGAAGACAAAGACAAAGAGATGACCACCAAGGCTGTCCAGAAGTCCCGCCAGACCTGGTTTGGCAAGATGGCTACGCTATTCAGCCAGCCTTCGTTGGACGCCGCCACCTGGGACGAGCTGGAAGAGTTACTGATCTCCGCTGACGTAGGCGTGGCAACCACCATGAAGCTTCTGGAAACGCTGAAGACTCGGATTTCTGAAGAGCGGCTGACCGACCCTGCCGAAGTCATGAAGGCCCTCAAGGACGAGATGGTCTACCTGATCGACTTCGAGGACGCTAGCGAGACGCTGGAGGCACCCGAGAAGCCATTGGTCATCCTTATGGTAGGCGTAAACGGCGCGGGCAAAACTACCAGCATTGCCAAGCTGACTCAGATCTACAAGGAATCCGGTAAGACCGTTATATTGGGCGCGGCCGATACCTACCGAGCCGCAGCCATCGAGCAGCTGCAGGTGTGGGGCGAGCGCACAGGCGCAGACGTCATCGCTCATCAGTTTGGCGCAGACCCAGGAGCCGTGGCCTTCGACACTATTCAGGCTGCCAAGGCTCGTGGCACCGATGTGGTCATTATCGACACCGCGGGAAGACTGCATACCAAGTTCAACCTGATGGAAGAGCTAAAGAAGATCCAGCGGATCATGGAGCGCCAGGGCGTTGGCTCACACAGGGTCCTGGTGACTATTGACGCTACAACCGGCCAGAACGGACTCATTCAGGCCAGGGCATTTACCGAAGCTGTGGACTGCGAAGGCATATTCCTGGCCAAGGTCGACAGCTCATCCAAGGGCGGCATCGTCTTCGGCATTGCTGACGAGCTAGACCTACCTATTCTCTTCATAGGCACCGGCGAGAAGGCCGAGGACGTGGCTACCTTCCAGCCGCAGGAGTTTGTGGACGGTCTGTTTTCGGACGGCGACGAGAGCTAGACGGCATAGGATCGCCATGAGCGGTGAAGACTTCAAGAGTACAGATACAAAAATCTCTCATACGGATAGTCCAAAAACGCCAACAATGAGTGCTAATAACACATCCCGCTAAGCACAGCTCTGCGTATATAATTTAGCTATGCTGGACGTGCTATGGTGGCTTATCACTGCCGAGGTCATGGGGCTTATCGCCTTTCCATTGGCCTATTTTTTGCTTCCCAAATTGGCAGACCGAGGTTACACCCTCAGCAAACCTCTGGGTATCCTCATAATCGGCTACCTGTCTTGGATGCTAAGCGTCCTGCACATCCTTCCCAGCATACGAATTTCGCTAATCGCCCTCCTCGTCCTATTCGGCGCGCTGTCCGCCTGGTACGTCTGGAACCACCGCCAAGAGATGCTCCAGTTCGTCCGTAAAGAGCGCAAGGCCCTCATCATCGGCGAGGTAATCTTCCTAGCCTTCCTTATTGGTTGGGTCGTCTTCCGCAGCACGGACCCATACATTAACCACACCGAGCAGCCCATGGACTTCGCCTTCCTGAATGCGTCTATCCAATCGACGTTCGGGCAGCCGGAGGACCCCTGGCTGCGAGGCGAGACCATCAGCTACTACTATTTCGGCTACTGGATGATGGGCTCCATCACTCAGATCGCCGGCGTTGCGTCCGCTGTTGCCTACAACCTGTCATTGGCCCTGATACCTGCGTTGGCAGCCATGGGCGTGTTCGGTCTGGGCTACAACATGATCAGGACTGAGCGAAAGCACTGGGGTTACGCCATTGTTGGAGGCGTCGCCAGCGCCGTCATGGTTGGCCTGGTGGCCAACCTGGAGGGCGTGCTGGAATTCATGCGTTTCAATGGCATTGGCTCCCAAGGTTTCTGGGAATGGCTCGCCATCGACGGCCTGGACGGCCCCTCGGAGGATGCCGCAACTAGCTGGATGCCCCAGGAGTTCTGGTGGTGGTTCCGCGCCACCAGGGTGATCAACACCTTCCAGGAAGGCGTCGGCGTCGACTACACCATTCAAGAGTTCCCCTTATTTAGCTTCATGCTAGGCGACATGCACCCGCACGTCATGTCCCTGCCCTTTGCCACCATGTTCCTGGGCTTATGCCTGAACTTCCTCAGAACGCCAATTGTTGAAGAGGTGGGCAGAAATATCCGACGTTTTGCCTTCATTCTTGTTTCTGGCTTGGCGTTGGGCGGGCTGGCCTTCGCCAACATGTGGGACCTTCCGACTTACGCAGCCTTGTTCATTGCCATCGCCGCTCTGAAAACCTTCCGCGAAAGGGGCGGAAGCCTGAGAAGCATGCTGACCTACGTCGCGCCGACAGGTCTGGCGATTCCTGCACTGGCCTTTGTCCTTTATTCGCCTTACTTCCTCAGTTTTCAGGCGGGCGTGGATGGCCTCGGCACCGTGGAGACCACCAGCCGAAGCGGGCACCTTCTCCTGATCTGGGCACTGTTCTTAGTAGCAGTAGTCCCTTTCATGCTGAGTAACTTCTGGCAGGCGACCGTAAGAGAGGACTGGCTCAAGCTAACAATAATCTCATTGGCCATCGGTCTCATTCCATGGCTCCTATGGGCAGCCATGTTTACTCTGGGCGAGGGCGGCTTCGGTGACGTCGTCGGTCGGTTCTTCCACCTCCTGCCCTTTATGGCGCTAATTGTCATCGGCGTGTACAACACGATCTGGTTGGCCCGCGAAGATGAAGATCAAGAGGGCGGTAAGCTGTTCGCCATGGCTCTGGCCACCATAGGCCTCCTGCTCATCATGGGACCGGAGCTGTTCTTCATAGAAGACTTCTTCAAATCCCGCATGAACACCGTATTCAAGCTCTATTACCAGGCATGGCTATTGCTAGCGGTGGCCTCCGGGTTCGCGATATGCCAGTGGAAAACTCTTAGAATATCCCTGGCAGGGTGGCGTCGCTCCCTGAACACACTTTGGGCTGCAACGTTCATAACGCTGCTAGTTGGCTCGCTCTACTACACACCGGCGGCCATCGCATCCAAGAGTGAGCTGAGCAGGCAGAATGCGACCCTTCAAGGCGACAGGTTCGCCAGCGACGCTCAATACGGTGCCATGGAGTACCTTCGTAGCAACGCCGAGTCGGGTTCTGGCATAGTGGAGGGCGTTGGAGAGTGGTTCGACTGGGGGCTAATGTCCCGCAGCACTGGCCTGTCGACAATATTCAACTGGCCGGGCCACGAAATCCAGTGGCGAGGCACGGACGAGCAGTTCTCCGGACGTGAGGCCGACGTCGCGCTCATCTACCAGACTCTGGACACAACGGAGACACAGAACCTTCTGAACAAGTACGACGTAGATTACGTGTACATTAGCTTCCAAGAACGGGACAAGTACGGGACGGAAGGTCTGGATAAATTTTCAACGTTTATGGACGCCGTCTACCAGCAGGACGACGTGACAATCTACCGGCGGCGGGAATAAATGGCAACAGATCAACCCGTAGAATCAGAGGCAGAGGCAATAGAGCTTCTCGACGACTCGGCCGCAGCCCCAACTTGGGCTGTGATTGCATGGCTGCGCCGTTTCTTCTGGATTGGACGGGAAGACTCTCGAGCCGGAATCAGTCCTGGCGAATGGACTACCTACTCGCTGATAATTCTGATCGCAGGCGTCATGCGTCTGTGGGACCTGGGCTCCCGCGCGCTGCACCACGATGAGAGCCTGCATTCGTACTTCTCCTGGGAGCTATTCAACAGCGGGACTTTCGCCCACAACCCGATGATGCACGGCCCGCTGCAGTTCGAGGCCAACGCCGCCATATTCTTCCTTCTGGGGGACAGCGATTTCACCTCCAGGATTCTTTACGCAGTAATGGGAACTATCCTGGTTGCCATGCCTATTCTGCTCAGGACACGTCTTGGTAAATTGGGCGCGGTTCTGGTCTCTGCGATGCTGGCATTCTCACCAGCACTGCTATATTTCAGTCGGTTTGCTCGCAATGATATTCTTATGGCGGCATGGACGGTGGGCCTCATAGCCTGCATGTGGCGATACATGGACGACGGCAAGCATCGCTACCTCTATTTCGCCGCCGGTCTTCTGGCCTTCGCTTTCGCCACCAAAGAGACAGCTTACCTGGTCACTGCCATTCTGGGTCTCTTTCTCTTCGTCATAGCAAGCCCTGATCACTGGCGAAATGTGCGGATAAATCTCAAGATAACCTCTGGAGAGACTTCACCTCCAGACGCTGCGCCGATAGGGTTAATCGTATCCGGCATATGGAGCTACCTTTCCCATGGCATGGACCTGTCCAAACTCAGCAGATCGGCGTCTTTCCTGCTGCTGTTAATAACCATAACGCTACCCCAGTGGTCTGCTGCCGTAAGCATCTTTCAGAACACGGCTCTTCTGAGCTGGTCCAATCTGACCCTGGCTAACCCGGATACGATTAACCCTATCGGCGCAGCGTCTGGAGGCGGGATAGTAATAGCCTTCCTCGTTGTAGTCGCCATGCTGGGAATCTCGGCATACCTGGGCTTCAAGTGGCGATGGGGCGTCTGGTGGCGTTGCGCAATTATCTTCTACGTAATATGGGTGATGCTCTACAGCACCTTCTTCACCAATTGGCATGGATTGGAATCAGGTGTCTGGCAGGGCTTGGGCTACTGGATAGCCCAACAAGACGTGGCACGGGGAAACCAGCCCTGGTACTACTATCTGGTCATCACGCCAGTTTACGAATACCTGCCGTTATTCTTCGGCGCTATTGCAGCCGTCTACTACACGAGACGCAAGGACGCCTTTGGCCGTTTCCTGGCCTCCTGGGTAGTAGCCACGTTTATTCTTTACACCATAGCCAGCGAGAAGATGCCATGGCTGCTGGTTAATATCAGCCTGCCTCTGATTGTCATCTCCGGTAAATTCATTGGGGAGATCATTCAACGAGTCGATTGGCGGAGAGTAGTCCCGACGGCGTGGCTTCTTTTCTTGATCGGCGTGCCGCTGTTCTTCGTCGCTCTGTGGCGGCTGGCCCTGTTCGGCGTAGGCGACGACCCCGACTCCGGCCTGCCCATGCTTGCCGGCCTGCTGGTAGCACTGGCGGTCCTGATTGCCGGTGGCATTTTCATAACAAAGCAAGTCGGTGGAGCCAATTTCTTCGCCTTCTCAGTCATACCTCTGTTCTTGCTGCTGTTCGCGTTGAGCGTGAGAACTGGCTGGACGGCTAGCTTTCAGAATGGGGATACGCCGGTGGAGATGCTCGTGTACACCCAGACATCGCCGGATATTACCCAGCTGATGCGCGACATCCAGACGGCCAGCGACGCATCCGAAGAAAAGCTAGCCCTGCCGATAACAATAGACCAGACCAGTGGCTACACATGGCCGTGGGCCTGGTACCTTCGCGACTTCACGAAGGTCAATTACCCTACCTACGAAAACACTCCGCTAACCGAAGCTCCCGACTCACCTATGGTCCTAGTGCATACCAAGAATCAGGCTGAAGCTGACGAGATCCTCCAGCAAGACTTCGACGAAGCAACGCTTATTAAACACAGGTGGTGGTTCCCGGAGAGTACCTATCGCTCCGTTACTCCATCAAAGTTTCTCAGCGCCACTGTCGATCGCGAGTCTTGGAAACGGGTGATGGACTACTGGTTGAACCGAGAAGGTGTGTTCGACCGTATCGGTAGCGAGGATGCTTACCTTTACAGGCAGCCCGGCTTTCCTCGAACGATCGACGACGACAATGGCTCTTAAGCCCTCTGCCATAGGACCTCAAGACATCTTTCGTTCAAAGCCAATGGATTTCGCCTCTCATACCGCAGCAAGGATGACCGCCGTTTAGCACTCGACGGGGCCATAGGGTGTGCTAAGGTTTTTCTAGGGGTGTGAATTGATCTCATCGGGCAAATTCTGGATAGGCATTGGGTTGAGCGCCATATTACTGGCGCTGTTCATCATCACCATCGACGTGGGAGATATGGTGAGCGCCCTGGCCGGAGCCAATTACATTTACCTGATACCTGCGATTCTCGCCTACCAGGTATCTGTGCTGTTCCGCACTATTCGGTGGCGCATGCTGCTGGATCACATGAAGCCTACCACCGCTAGGCGGCTGTTTCCCGTCGTGACCATTGGCTACATGGCGAACAATCTCTTGCCGATGCGACTGGGTGAGTTAGTGCGAAGTTACTACGTCGCGGAGAGAGAGGGCGTTAGCAAAGCGGCCGCCCTCATGACTATCTTTATTGAGCACGTTCTCGACGCTCTGATCTTGCTATTCTTTATAGCTATTATTGCGCTGTTCATCCCCTTGTCTGGTCTGGCCGAGGCATTCGGCGATAAGGCCGAACGGGCCTGGCCGATCATTGTGCTAGCGTTCAGCCTGCCTTTCATCGTGGCGTTCGGCACTCTAATCCTGTTCGCAGCGTTTCCCGAACGAACAAGAGACGTATCGATGAAACTTGTTCGCCCTCTGCCCGAACGGTTCGAGGCTCCGATTCGCAGCCTGATCGACTACTTCTTGCAGGGCCTGGCGCCTATGCGCAGTCCTCGCGCCATTGCCAAGCTTCTTCTAGCCTCGATTCCAATCTGGCTATTGGAGGCCCTCCTGTTCCTCCTGGTAGCGTTCTCATTCGATATGAATCTCGCCTTCCCAGGCCTTGGCCAGATGGCCATAGGAATGATTCTGGTTACTGCCATCTCCAACATAGGCGCGTCGATCCCCGCCGCACCGGGAGGCATAGGCCTTTTCGAGCTTATCACCAGAGAGACGCTGGTCTTGCTGCCTCAGGCTTCCGTGGACAGGTCGGTGGCTGGCGGCTTCGCGGCTCTGGTCCATGCCACGCTGCTGCTACCGATGATTCTGTTAGGTCAAGTATTCCTGTGGACAGGCCACATCTCGTTAAGAAAGCTAACCACGGCCGGTCAGGCGGCAGAAGTAGTTGCAGAATCCAACTCGCAAACTGTCTCAACCACAACTGGGCAAATACCGCTGAATCCAGCCGAAGATAGGAGACTCTCTTGAACATCGGCATCGTGGGGGCTGGCGCTGCCGGACTGGCCGCCGCTTACCACCTGGGCAAACAGGGTCACCACGTCACCGTGTACGAACGAGCGCCCTTTGTTGGCGGGCAGGCTTCCACCTTCATGGTGGGCGACGCCAAGCTGGAGAAGGGTTACCACCACTGGTTCACCAGTGACACGCACATCATCGACCTTACCAAAGAGATCGGCCTGGGCCATCAGATTCGATGGATCGATTCCACTGTGGGCACACTCTACGACGGAACGATCTACAACTTCGTAACGCCTTTGGACCTATTGAAGTTCAAACCCTTAAGTCTCATCGACCGCGTTCGATTGGGACTAACAACCCTCTACCTGCAACGGCAGAAGGACTACAAGAAATACGAGGGCATCACGGCAGACGAGTGGCTGAAGAAGCACGTGGGCCGCGGCGGATATGAGGCCTTCTGGGAGCCCATGCTTATAGGCAAGTTCGGCGAGGAGTACTACAAGCAGGTCAGCATGGTATGGGTTTGGGGCAAGGTGCAGACTCGCGTAAAGTCTCGCGGCAAGAGCATGATTAAAGAGAAGCTAGGCTACCCCATAGGCAGTTTCGAGGAGATCTTCGAGGTGCTGGCGGACAAGATACTTGAGCAGGGCGGCGAGGTACACCTATCAGCATCAGTAGAGAAGGTGCTGGTGGAGAACGGGCGTGCCACGGGGCTAAGAGTAAGCACCGAGGGCAAGGATGCGTCCGACCAAAGCTTCGACGCCGTCATCGCCACAACGCCATCATTCTTATTTCCCAAGTTGGTGCCCGAGCTTCCTGAGGAGTACCTGGCAAAACTAAATAACGCCCGATACATGGGAGCGGCGTTACTTATCCTGGTATTGGACCGTCCCCTATCCCATGTGTACTGGTTAAACGTTGCCGATCGCTCTATTCCCTTCGTCGCCGTTGTTGAGCACACCAACCTAATTGATCCCAGTCACTACGGCGGGAAACACGTCGTCTACCTGTCCAACTATCTGACCACTGAAAATCCCATGTACCAGATGGACAAGCAGGAACTACTGGACGCCTACATGCCGCACCTGAAAAAGATCAATCCGCAATTCGACCCCTCTTGGATAGAGGAGAGTTACCACCACCGAATGGCCGCCGCTCAACCCATAGTAGGCATCAACTACGCCACTCAGATTCCAGACCACCGCACGCCATTCAAGGGCCTGTACCTTGCCAACACCACTCAAATATATCCGGAAGACAGGGGCACCAACTACAGCGTGCGCATGGGCAACGAAGTAGCTGAACTGGTGATGCAGGGCTTTTAAGTTGGACCTAACCCTGGAATGGGTCTGACCATGAAAAGGGAAGTAGTTGCAAGAGACATTCCCTATCTTAGGACGCAAGTGGAGTCCATATTGAGGGGATTAGATAGATCAGGTGGAACCCAATGTGGAACCCAATGAGGTTGCGTTACGAGGGGAGGCCCTTTATCCTAGATCGTGATAAATTTATCGAGTCTGGAGACGCCGCTTTTGACCTCCCTAAGTGAGGACCTCAGGTTACGAATCCGCGCGGCTATCAACGGCCAAACCAAGACTAACATCAACGTGTTATCGTCTCTGCACGCCGTATTAGACGACTTGGGGTACATCCCTGAGGAGGCGGTAGAAGAGGTAGCCAACTCCCGCCACGTTACTATCAATGAGGTGTGGGGTGTAGCATCTTTCTACACGAATTTCCGTTTTACCCCTCCAGGAGCAAATTCCGTAGAGATTTGCTGGGGGCCTACATGCCATCTCATGGGGGCGCAGGGCATCGTTAGCGCGATGCTGGGCGACCTGGGGATGGATAACGAAGGCGACACACCAGACAACAAGGTATCCATAAAACTAAATACCTGTCTGGGAGCTTGTTCGCAGGCTCCGGTCATCATGGTCAACCACAGGCTAATGGGCAGAGCTACAGTGGAATCTGCCCGGTCCCAAATGTCCAAACTGCCTTCTAATGGCCATTAATTTCGAGTCTGAGAATATTAACCTGAAAGGCAGATTGTACCCTCTATGCCGTCCTACCAGGAACTAAAATCGCAGGCTAACGAACGTTGGCAAGAGCTAACCAACAGTGAAAAGCCGTGGATTCGCATAGGCACCGCAATGTGTGGGCACGCTGCCGGCGCATACCAGGTGATCGACGCCATTAAGGCGGAGCTGGATAAACGAGGCATCGCAGCCAACACGGACGAGGTTGGATGCCTGGGCATCTGCTACGCGGAGCCGCTGGTGGACATCCAGAAGCCAGGCAGGTCCCGCCTCTTCTTCGGTAACGTCAGCCCAGAAGACGTGCCGGCGATCATCGAAGCCTATCTTGTCAACGACAAGCTGCCTGACACCAACACCCTCGGCTATATTGGCGAAAACGCCGAACTTGGCGCGCCGAATCTGGCCGAGATATCAGGCATCAAGATGCAGCAGCGCATCGCTCTGCGTAACGGCGGCAACACGGCGCCCAACGACATCCTTCAGTACATCGCAACCGGCGGATACGAAGGTCTCAACAAAGCCCTGTTCGACCTACAACCCGCCGAGGTTATCAAAGAAGTAACAGACTCAGGTCTACGTGGTCGTGGTGGCGCGGCCTTCCCTACCGGCGTTAAGTGGAGCTTCATGGTTCGCGCAGAGCCTCCCAAATACATTCTCTGCAACTGTGAAGAGGGCGATCCTGGTGCCTACAACGACAAGGGCATCCTCGAAAGCGATCCGTACACGCTGATAGAAGGTATGTGCATTGCCGGTTACGCCACAGGCGCGACCAATGGCTTCGTGTTTATCCGTCATGGCCATGAGGGGCCTATTGGCCGGACCGAGAGAGCCATCGCACAGGCCTACGAGAAGGGCCTGCTGGGCAAGAACATCCTGGGCTCGGACTTCAGCTTCGAAATCGAGGTGGCACTCACAGGGGAGTCCTACGTCGCTGGCGAAGAGACGGCGCTGATGGAGGCCATCGAGGGCCATCGCTCCATGCCGCGCTTCCGGCCACCATTCCCTGCCGCTTTTGGCGTGTGGGGTCATCCCAGCACGATCAATAACGTGAAGAGCCTGTCCTACGCTCCTGAAATTATCTCCAAGGGCGCTGAGTGGTTCTCAAATATCGGCGTGAACCGCAGCACAGGCACGGCCATCGTATGTCTAAACGGCAAGGTCAACTATCCGGGTTTATACGAAGTCCCCATGGGCCTTACCTTGGGTCAAATCGTCAATGACATCGGTGGCGGCGTACCCAACGGCAAGAGCCTGAAAATGCTGCAGACCGGCGGTCCTCTTGGAGGGGTGCTGAGCGCCGACAGCATGGACGTTCATATCGACTTTGATGAGATGCGCGAGGCTGGCGCTATATTCGGGTCCGGAGGAGTCATCGTCATCGATGAGGACACCTGCGCAGTAGACATTACCCGCAATCTGGTGGCCTTTACTCAGTACGAATCTTGCGGCAAGTGCTTCCCCTGCCGCCTGGGCATGGAACAGCTTCTCCAGGTAGTCGAGCGCATTGCCATTTTCGATGGCAAGCCCGAGGACCTGGATCTGCTTCGAAGCATCGGCAAGACCATGGAGGCCAGCTCCCTTTGCGGCCATGGCCAGCTGGGTTTCGGGCCCATTCGCTCAGCTATTCAGCATTTCGAGTCAGACTTTGCGGCGCACATCGAGGAAAAGCGATGCCCAACCGGCAGTTGCCTGCCCCCTATGATAGCGCCGAAGAGTACGCGGCCTTATGCTGCGGACTTTGCGCCTCCTCAGCCACAAGGCACGCCACAAGACACAAAGGTGTAGCGGCTAATGCCCGCCGAGATTACATTGCACACGCTAATCGGAGACCAGCATGCCAGATGACATTACGATAACTATCGATGGGGTCGAGATAAAGACTCAACCCGGCAAGATGATTATTCAGGCCGCGATGGACTCAGGCAAGTACATACCGTACCTGTGTTACTACCCCGGCATGAAACCCTACGGTGCCTGCCGAATGTGCGTTGTAAAGGCCGAATCACCCGGTCCAGATGGCGAGTACAGGTCGCTGCCAGGTAATCCTGCCTCCTGCACCACGCCTGTCGCCGACGGCATGCGGGTGGTCACCAACTCCGACGAGATAGTCGAGCTTCGTCGCGGCATCATGGACCTGCTGATATCAGAACACCCCCACGGCTGCCTGACCTGCCATCGCATTGAGCTGTGTGGGCCTTCCGATATCTGCCTCCGTCACGTGTCCGTCAACGACCGCTGCATAACCTGTCCAAAAAATGAGCGGTGCGAGCTCAAGGACACCGTACGTTTCCTGGAGATGGACATGGACTCGTCCCTCTCCTATAACAACCGTCACCTACCGCTGGCCGTCAGCGACCCATTCTGGGAAATGGACATGAACCTGTGTATCGTCTGTGCCCGCTGCGTGCGTGCGTGCGACGAGGTTCGTGGCGACAGCGCTTTAACACTTATTGAGCGGTCGGACAAGGTGCTGATCGGTACATCCCAAGGCACTTCCCTACTTGAGTCGGGCTGTGAGTTCTGCGGCGCGTGCATCGATGTCTGCCCAACAGGCGCACTGGTCGAGCGCAAGTACAAGTGGGACAAGGCCGTCGAGACAGTCAACACCATCTGCCCGCACTGTCCCGTTGGCTGCGAGATCAAGCTAGAGGTAGATAAGCGCAACCGCATCATAAGGACGACCCCAGACATTAACTCACCGGCAAACAGGGGCCAATTCTGCTTCAAAGGCAAGTTCGGCCTGGATTTCGTCAACAACACCAAGGACCGGCTGAAAAAGCCTCTAATTCGCCGCGATGGCGAGCTGCAGGAGGCCAGTTGGCCCGACGCTCTTGATGCCGTTGCCGAGAAATTTAGTCAGCACAAGGGCAGTGGCTACGCGCTATTGGCATCGCCTCGAGGCACCAACGAGGACAATTATGTTGCTCAGAAGTTCGCCCGAGTGGTAATGAACAGCAATAACATAGATGTCTCCTCCAACATAAGGCCGGAGCTTACAGCCCCGCTGGCTGACCTGCTGGGTAGGCGGGCTGCCACCAATCCCATCTGGGACCTGGAGCAGTCTTCCAGCATCATGGTAGTCTCCAGCAACATGACCGAGGAGCAAAACGTCCTGGCCGTGCCCATTAAGAAGGCAGTCAAGGCAGGCGCTTCACTAATCGTCATCGACCAGCGCGAGACCGAGCTGGCCCGTCATGCCTCAGTTTGGCTTAGGCCTGTGCCAGGCACCGAGGCCAGCGTTATCGGCGGCATGCTTCGTGTAATCGTCGACGAGTCGCTGGACGACCATGAGTTCCTTTCCGCCAACTGCGAAGGAGTCGACACCCTTAGAAACAACCTCTGGTCCTTCGACCTGCTAAAGGTCGAGCGCATAACGGGCGTGCCCCAAGCTCACATTCAGGCCGCCGCCAGAGCATTCGCAGGAGGCTCCGCCGGAGCCATCCTCTACGCCTTAGAGACACTACCCAGGGAACTTCGAGAGGGTTGCGTTCAGGCGCTAGTGAATCTGGCGCTTGCCACTGGCAACGTCGGAAGGCCATCGACAGGCCTATACCCGCTGTTCATCGGGGCCAACGAGCAGGGCTCCAAGGATGTGGGCTGCACTCCAGACTTCCTTCCGGGCTACCGAGAGGTTAGCGACGACCAGCGAAGAAGCCGATTTGAAACAGCATGGAACGCTACCCTGCCTACTGAGGCCGGCCTCGATGTCACAAGGCTAGTAGACGCCGTTCAGGCAGGCACTATCAAGGCACTGCACCTCATTGGCGACAGCCCTAACTACACTAACGGAGAGATCGGCAAGCTACTGGAAGCTGCCAAGAAGCTAGACTTCCTGGTTGTCCACGACGAGTTCCCCAGCGAGCTTACGGAAATCGCCGACGTGGTGCTGCCCTCAATGGCCTTCGCCAACATAGAGGGAACTTACACCAACCTGGAACGTCGTGTGCAGCTGTTGAGGCCCGCCGTTGGCGCAAAGGGAGACGAAGACGCCGATTGGCGTATAATCTGCCAGATTGCCAAGCGCATGGGCTCAGAGGGCTTCGACTTCGCAGCGCCAGAAGATATCTTCGACGAGTTCAATGGCCTTTGGCAGGTCTACGGTGGTATAACCTACGAACGACTGCAGTCGGCTGGCCTTCAGTGGCCTTGCGCCGCCACAGACATGGTAGACACGCCTGTCCTGTACTCCAGCACCTTCGCCAACCGCAAGGCAAAGCTCTCTCCCATGGACCTTATTGAGGCGCCGGTGCATCAAAACGATGCGCGGCCATTCTTACTGGCCAGGGGTCGCGTGCTAAACCAGGCAGAGCGGGAGATGTCTATCGAGAGTGTGGACAACCGAAACCAGGTCCGCCGAGACGATGTCATCGAAATCACTGCTGAGGACGCCGCAACAGCCAACGTAGCAGATGGCGACTGGGTGGACATCACCTTCGAAGGCGGCTCAATGCGAGGCATCGTCAAAACCACCGGCGTGCAGAAGGGCATTCTCTCAGTCACAACTCTGTTTGGCCAACTTATCTTGGATGTGGAGGCCAGCGACAGGCCAGATCCCATGCTCAAGTTGCCGAGGCTGCCACTGGTTCCCGCCAGCATTGCCAAAATACCAGCCACCGTCGCCGCCGATTAGTTTTAAATTACGGGCAAGACTAAACGCGCGGCGCTGGATTTTAGAGCGCGACAAGGCTGGTACATTGACAACTTCGTTCAGGTCGCCCGTAGCCCCAAAAAATATGAGAAAGCCGTGAGGAATACCGATACCTACGTCGATAGGTGCATTCCTCCTTTCGCGTCAGCCACCTTGCGTGGCATGATATTTGAAATGGGAGGAATGTAAATTTGGCAACTGCGAAACCTCGTCCACCAGCAAAGATCGTAGACATTAAGGTTATTAAACGACAAGAGCTATCAGATGACCTCTGGCTCATGTGGCTAGAAAAGCAAGAAGGCTTTTCCCACAAGCCGGGGCAGTACTGCACCATCGGCCTCGAAGGTATTGAGCGAGCGTATTCCATCTCCTCAGCGCCTTATGAAGAGGCAATAGAGCTTTTCATAGAGCTGGTGCCAAGAGGACGGCGGAAACCTCACGCCTCTGCTTTACAAGCTCAAGGCAGGCGACACGGTCTCCATACGACCTCGCGCCAAGGGAGTCTTTATCTTCAAGCCTGAATACAGGAACCAGCTAATGGTGTCCACCGTGACCGGCGTTGTGCCGTCCATTAGCTTCATTCGCGAATACCTACACTCGGGCCAGAGCGAGCACCACTTCTACATTCTGGAGGGAGCTAGCTACCACGACGAGTTCGGCTACGACGATGAGCTGAAGCGTCTGTCGGCGGAATACCCCGACGTAGTGACGTTCATACCGACGATTAGCCGTCCAGACGAGGCCCGCAACAGCGGCTGGGAGGGCGAGTCTGGTCGCGCCAACGCGCTGGTCCAGAAGTACATCGAGGTGTACGGTCTCAAGGCAGAGGACACGCTGGTTTACGCCTGCGGCCACCCCGGCATGATTGAGAACGTAAAGGCGCAGATGGCGACCAAGAGCTTCCCCTTCGAAGAGGAACGCTTCTGGAAGTAATTTTGAATGGGTTACGGCGTACCATACTCCTTCAAGTAGCTGGTCCTAGGGGCTAAGCTCTATTTAGAAGAATGGCAGCCTACACCGATTTACAAAAATAAAGAAAGGCCCGCGTAATGCGGGCCTTTTTCTATTGCTTCAGTAAAGGGACGCTGTCGTCTGATTCATATGAGTCCAGCAAACCGCCACGCCAATGACGCGCAACGCCTAGACCAAGGGAAACGTTAGCAGTCAGGGTTGGGGCCGTCAAGGGAGTCAGGCGTGAGGAATTCGTGACGAAAGCTATGCCTTGGAGCAGAAGCAAATCGAGCAATCGAGGCCATATGCGTAGGACTCACTGCCCTTATCACACGTCCAACCCGTCATGATTGAGAACGTCAAGGCGCAGATGGCATTCTTCTCGTTCATAAAGAACCTTCCCCAAAATAGCAATTGAATGACCGACATACTGCAGAGAGATAAATAGAGGTTCGCGTAAGGCAGGCTTGGGGGTTAATAGAGGTTCGCGCAAGGCAGGCTTGGGGGTTAATAGAGGTTCGCGCAAGGCAGGCTTGGGGGTTAATAGAGGTTCGGTACGGTAACTTCGGGAACAATTTCAGATTTGTTAGGCCAATACCTTAACCGCATCTGCTCATGCACCTTGGTTAGGCTCCAGGGCCTTAATTTAGAAGAATCGCTAACTGTTCCACCGCTGCGTTTACTGGCGACAAAAGGATTCACAGATAGAGAATCATCTATGAATCCAAGTGGCGGCATTAGGCTCATCATTCGCTCAGCCTCGTTATCTTTCCCGTTTCTCGTCATCCCGGCGAGGTGGGCCGCAATTTTATCTCTAAACGCCAACACGTCTGGTATTACCTCTTTTACATATTCATGAGGAAGCGGCAATGAGTTGTCCAAGTCGTAGGCAATTGCGCCCACCGTACGCACATATTGGCAGGCAGATATCGCATACCAATGAAATGCGCAAGTTAAGAGGCCTTTTGGTAATCCTTCAAGGCCCGGAGCATTACCAAGTGCATGGACAGCGAGGTCGCCACCTGGATTCATTTTCACCATCGCTATTTGATCGAACTTAGTAACTTGGTTGGCGAAATATTCCATCCCCTCCTGCCAACAAACCAACGCCCAGTACTCATTGGCTGGCCTTTCAAATACCTTCCCTGGAACCTGAATACCCTTAATGTGGTCCAATAACGTAGATTCTGATGTTTCCATACCCTCTCCCGAGAAATGGCTCTAAATCGATATGCATTATTAAACTTTAGCACACTAGTACGGAAAGAGTAGTATCCGCTGTAGGGGCTATACCCCATGAGACTATTAACAGCATTATTGCCCGCCATCCGCTAAAATAGGCCGACACCAGCCTGAACCCATTCAAAAATATGACGACACCCGCCAGAAAACAGTATCTAGATATAAAAAAGGAGCATCAGGACGAGATTCTGATGTTTCGCATGGGGGACTTTTACGAGACCTTCGATGACGACGCGCGGGTGATTTCTAGGGAGCTGGAGATCGCGCTGACGTCGCGCAGTGCTGGCAAGGGCAGCGACCGCATTCCCCTGGCTGGCATCCCCTACCACGCGCTGGAGTCGTACCTGGCCCGGCTCATCAAGAAGGGCTACAAGGTGGCCATCTGTGAGCAGACCAGCGACCCTTCAGAGCAGAAGGGCATCGTCGACCGAGAGGTCGTGCGAGTGGTCACTCCGGGAACCATTATCGAGGATTCCCTACTGGATCAGAAGGCCAATAATTTCCTTGCGGCTGCAATAGTTGACGGGGAAACTGCTGGCCTGGCCTACGTGGATATTACTACCAGCGAGTTCTCCACGTGTCAGCTACCGCTTGCAGAGCTTTTGGTGGAGCTGGCCCGACTGTCGCCATCGGAGCTTCTGGTGCCCGAAACGTCGGAGCCATTATTAGTTGAGGTTGCAACTACCATCACCGAGATCCTGCCTGACGCCTTCCAGTCGGCGTGGGCGAGAGAGTCGTTGATGGACCACTTTGGCGTGACATCTCTGGAGGCGTTTGGCTGCGAAAAATTGCCTCTTGCCATCCGGGCCGCCGGTGCCGTTGTGGATTACCTGGCGCGGACTCAGAAGGGCTCCGTAGCGCAGATCACAACGCTATCCACCTACTCCACCGCCGACCACATGGTGCTGGACCCGCAGACCCGCCGAAACCTGGAGCTGTACGAGGGCGGTCGCTGGGCTGCGGTCAACGCGTCGCTGTTCTCCGTGCTGGACCAGACGAAGACTCCCATGGGCGGACGCCTGCTGAGGCGATGGCTGGGTCAGCCCCTTCTCGACGTTAGTGACCTAGTCAAAAGGCAAGACGCCGTCTCCTGGTTCCACCGCAGCGCATTGCGGCGAGAGCGCGTGGTCATGCTGCTGGAGGAAATCTCGGACATCGAGAGGCTCATCAACAAGGTGCGCGGCTTCAGCGCTACGCCTCGCGATCTGGCAGGGCTGGCATCCAGCCTGGAGATCGCGCCGCAGATGCAGGAATTGCTGAGCGAGGACGACGGCGTCGACAAGGTTGACTGGATTGCCCGAAACCTGAAGGCCATGCCCGAGGTCGTGGAGCTAGTGCGCAACGCCATCAACGACGACCCTCCGCCTTCTGTGGGCGACGGCAAGGTCATACGCCCTGGCTTCTCGCCGGACCTAGACGAGGTACGCAACGCCTCCCGAAACGCCCAGGGCTTCATTGCGGAGATGGAGCGCAAGGAGCGGGAGCGCACGGGCATAAAGTCGCTCAAGGTGGGCTACAACAAAGTCTTCGGCTACTACATCGAGCTCAGCAAGGCCCACGTGGACCAGGCGCCCGACGACTACGTGCGAAGGCAGACGCTGGTGGGCGGCGAGCGATACATCACGCCGGAGATGAAGGAGTACGAGTCGCTGATTCTGAACGCTCAAGATCGCATCAGCGAGCTGGAGATCTCGATCTTCAAGCAGGTCTGCTCGCAGGTGGCGGCGGCAGCAGCGGACGTCATGCAAACGGCCCGGGTCATCGCGCTGGTGGACGTCTTCACATCGCTGGCAGAGGTGGCATCTCGACAAGGCTACGTGCGGCCTGAGCTCAGCGATGGCGACGCCATAGAAATCAGACAGGGCCGCCACCCGGTGGTCGAGCGCATGCTGCAGGCCGGGGAGTTTGTGCCCAATGACACGACTATGGCGGCGTCTGACGAGCAGCTAATCATGCTGACAGGCCCCAACATGGCAGGAAAGTCCACTTATATACGTCAGGTAGCGGTAATCGTGCTCATGGCCCAGATAGGCAGCTACGTGCCTGCAGAGTCTGCTGCTATTGGTATGGTCGACCGCATCTTCACTCGCGTGGGGCTGCAGGACGACCTCGCCATGGGGCAATCGACGTTCATGGTGGAGATGGTGGAGACGGCGGCCATTCTGAATCATGCCACGTCACGCTCGCTGATCATCCTGGACGAGATTGGCCGAGGCACCAGCACCTATGACGGGCTGGCCATCGCGAGAGCTGTGGCAGAGCATATTCACAACCACCCCAGGCTGGGCTGCAAGACGCTTTTCGCGACCCACTACCATGAGCTAACGCAGTTGGCGGAGACCTTGCCCAGGGTACACAACTACAACGTGGCGGTATCTGAGGACAACGGCAATGTAGTCTTTTTGCGGCGCATCGTGCCTGGTGGCGCGGACAAGAGCTATGGCGTTCATGTGGCGCGGCTGGCCGGCATACCCGGCAGTGTGGTCAATCGGGCGTGGGAGTATCTGAGTTACCTGGAGGACAGCTCCGACAAGGGTACTCGGAGCAAGGGCGAGCCGTTTCAGCAACTGCCGCTAATGCAAATGGCCCCCGCGGTAATCGAAGACTTGCTTGGCATGGATATGTCTTCGATTACACCGCTGGAGGCCATTAATAGGCTTTATGAACTTCAGGAAAAGGCCAGGGCCGATTCCCAAAACTAAGGTCTACTAAGCAGTTTTTTCTTCCATGTTCATTTTGAATAGGTCTTCCTGCTCATTTTTCATTATTGGGTAGCTGACGTGCCCACAAGTCAGGCACAGTATGTAGTGACCGTAAAGGTCTTCCTCCATCGTCCGGTCGCCCGAACACCGAGGACATGATTTGAAGAATACCATGTTAACTCCTGATACAGATCCCATACCAGAGTGAACGCACATGGCTATCCACCTTAGGAAGTCTAAATAGACGAACTGCCGAAGCGAAAGTTATCGACAGCCGTTTCGTTTACCAAAGTAGGGTGTGGACCCCGTAAAACAGAGTCCACACCCTACACGTTTAACCGTTTAGTTTCTGGGTGTTACTTGCGGGACCTGCTGGCTGACCTGGCTAGGCTCTTCCTTGAGGCTGACGCCTTGGGTCGGCTGGAAGCTGA
>CAUZQF010000003.1:0-28610 GCA_963581905.1 Dehalococcoidia bacterium | reverse complement strand
CTCCTATTCTGCCTCCATAGCCAAAGCCACGCGCATCGGCTTGTCGGTAAGAGGACGAGGCTCGGCTGCGGTCGTTTCAGCTGGCAATCGAGTCTTGGCGCTGGCCTCAGCTCAACCCCGCTCCGGCCCAGGAAGCTGGGACATTACACACCTTTACGTCTCCCCCGCAGGAGAGGAACACGTTGCTGTTCTCCTCAGCGCGATCACGCAAGCCGCAATAGAAAAGCGATGCCAAAGGATCTTTCTGCGGCTACGGCAAGACGACTCGCTGGTGGACATTGCTCGACAGGGCGGCTTCTTCCCACGAGTCTCCGAGACGCTTTATATCGGTCGGCCTTCGTCGGCATCAGGACGGAGTGGCAGTCCAAACCGCAATGAGCCGCTAAGCGAAGAACATCCAGTGGACGGCCACGACCTCTTCAGGCTGTTTAATGCAGCTACGCCTTCCGAGATCCGACAGGCCGTTGGTATGACCATGGACCAGTGGGCCTCGTCGAGAGAACGGCTCAACCGAAGGTCCGGCGCATACGTCATGCGAAGACAGGACTCCGCTGTTGGCTCAGTGAGGACTTCCCGTAAATTCTCGAAGGGCTGGCTAGAGGCGTCGGCACACCCAAATAACCAGCGGTGCATGCCAACAATGGTGAAGTTCGGATTGGAAAAACTTGAGTCTTGCAAGGCGGTGTACTGCATGATGCCGGACTATCAGGTGGACCTCAGGTGCATCCTGGTCGACCAGGGATTCCAGCAGGCTCCTGAATACATTACGCTGGTAAATACGATGACGGTAAAGGCTATTGATGATATTAGGCTGAGGTCTGCGGTGCCAATAACGTAGGACTCGCACAGCTACTTTTTTCTCGCTCTGGAACATGGAGCGTTTGACTGGTATGCTAGGGACGAACACAATATCTCGGAGGTAATAAAGGCCAATTGCAAGAGCGGATTGATACGGATCTTAACGTACTAATCGAAACCCTGCCCTCTAAAATCAGCAGACCTCTTTTGGAACGCGATGACATCGCTGAGCTTCTGGAAGTCGTCTTGGATTTGGGCAGAGTGCCAGAGGCAAGATTTCTCAGTGGAAGCTTCGTCATCGGCACCGACGAAGTAACCGCGAGCGATATTCAGCATGCCACTGATAATCTTGGCGCTTTTGGCGAAGATAATCGCGCTGGCATAGAGCGCACCCTGCACAGGATTTCCGCAATACGTAATAGGAGCGGCAAGGTTGTCGGACTCACCCTGCGAGTTGGTAGAGCTGTGTATGGAACCATCCATATCATCGAAGACCTGGTCCTCAGCGGGAAAAGCGTGCTGCTACTCGGCAAGCCCGGTGTTGGCAAGACAACGATGCTTCGAGAGGTTGCTCGTGTTCTGGCTGACGACGCGCTAAAACGTGTCATTGTGGTCGACACCTCCAACGAGATTGCAGGCGACGGCGACATTCCTCATCCAGGCATTGGTCGGTCCCGCCGAATGCAGGTGCCCACTCCTATAATGCAACACGCCGTGATGATCGAGGCGGTGGAAAATCACATGCCTGAGGTCATTGTCATCGACGAGATAGGCACTTCGGCTGATGCGGACGCCGCTCGCACCATTGCTGAGCGCGGAGTGCAGCTTGTGGCCACCGCCCACGGCAACACCCTGGATAATCTCATCATGAACCCCACTCTGTCAGATCTGGTAGGTGGAGTTCAGACGGTTACGCTGGGGGACATGGAAGCCCGTCGACGTGGCTCACAAAAGTCTGTACGAGAGCGCAGAGCACCTCCTACCTTCGATATCCTGGTGGAGATCCAAGGATGGAACGAGGTCGTGGTACATGACGACGTCACCGAGGTAGTCGACCGCATGTTGCGCGGCTATCCCATCAGGCCCAACGTCCGCAGAGTGGACGAAGACGGCATGGTCCACCGCTCACGAAGTGTGTCCGTAATACCTTCGATCTTCGGCATGAAGGCTAACGTCCCACGTCAACCGGAACCGAGGCGCGAACCAGAGCCCGAGATTCTCCCAGAAGAGCCCGTAATCGAAGAGGTACCCCAAAAGATCACCTACATCCTGCCCTACGGCGTTAACAAGGGCCGGTTAATTCAGGCTGTCGAGAGCACCAGGGCTCCTGTGGAGATCGTCGACGAAATGTCCAAGGCAGACCTTCTGCTGACAACGAAGAATTTCTATCGCCGACGGACTCAAGCCCTCAAGACGGCTGAGCAGCGAGGGAAGCCGGTTTACGTTCTGCGAAAGAATACGCTGGGGCAGATCGAGCAGTTTGTGAAGGCCATATCCCGCAAGCAGCAAGAGGAAGCGCGTTCCGAAGAGACCTACTCCGACGCCTTGGAAGAGGCTGAGACTGCCGTGAACCGTGTTGACGAAGGCGAAGACCAGGTGGGGTTAAATCCACAGGGCTCATATGTCAGGCGTCTTCAGCACAAGATCGCCGATAAGTACGGCATGTCCTCGACCAGTGCAGGCCGCGAACCCGAGCGCCGCGTCGTCATCTACCGGCGCTAGAGCCGTACACCTTGAAAGGAGCCCGTCCCTATGGGGCTTTTCATAGTCTTCGAAGGGGTAGAGGGTTCCGGCAAAAGCACGCAGAGCCACGAGCTACACCGACGCCTCCAGCAGGCTGATGTCGACTCGATTCTGGTGCGAGAGCCCGGCGGTACGCCCACTGCCGAGTACGTGCGCGAATGGCTGATTGGCGGCCACGGCATAAGCCCGCTCACAGAGCTGCTTCTTTTCTCCTCCGCTCGCGCCTCCCTGGTCGATTCGGTGATAAATCCGGCCTTGGTAGAGGGTCAGCTAGTTGTCTGTGACCGGTACATCTATTCAACACTTGCCTACCAGGGCTATGGTCGTGCTATGGACATGGCATCAATCAACAACCTGAACGCCATCGCCACCGGCGAACTGGTGCCGGACTTGGTTGTCCTGCTAGATGTGCCACCGGAAACGGGCTTCCAGCGAAAACAGGGCGGCGACCCCAACGATCGATTCGAACGAGAGGACGCGGCCTTTCATCAGCGGGTTCATAAGGGCTATCGAGCGAGTGCCGAAAATGACCCGGAGCGCTGGCTGGTGCTGGACGGCAGCCTGAGCCAGAAAGACTTATCCGATGCGGTCTGGAAAAAGGTGTCGGATATGAGAGAAGAGGAAGCCTAATTGGCAGGCCTGAACATTGATGAATACTTAGCCCGGCCCCTGTTGGCAGACCTTGCTACGGTTAAGGCGGACGGCTCTCCGCATGTGGCGCCGGTCTGGTTTCAGTATCAGGACGGTCAGATTCGAATCGTTGCACAGACCAACTCAGTCAAGATCCGCAACATCCTGCATGAACCCAGGGTTTCACTATCCGTTGCCATACATGAGAGGCCCTACAAGTACGTTCTGATCAACGGCACTGCCGAGCTTTCAAAAGAAGGCATACCAGAGCTCACGCGGTCCTTGGCTATCCGCTATCAAGGTGAACAAGAAGGCAACGAGTACGCGGACAGGGTGCTAGTAGCAGATGTACTTCTACCTCACCACCATCACGCCAACCAAGATTATCAGCTGGGACGGCGAAGATTAGGCTAGTCAGACCCATTCCACAGGTAGACGGGCTTCCTTAGCCTCTTCCGCGGTCACTAATTCAGGAAAGGTAATTGTGACCGTTGTACCCTCGCCCAGATCGCTGCTGATTTCGATTTCGGCGCTGTGCTTGATTATCTGGTATGACACGTACAACCCCAGTCCCGTTCCTCTACCAGGCTCATCAGTGGTGAAGAATGGATCAAAAACCTTGGCAATGTTTTCTCTGGATATAACCTTCCCCGTATCCTGGAACTCGACAACTAGCCCATTACTTAGCCCTGCACTGGGCAGACCAGACCTGAAGTAGGTAGAAACCCTGAGGGTCCCTCCGGTCGGCATAGCCTTGACGGCATTCAGAAGCACATGGTCGAAGACACGAATTAGACCTGGTCAGTTCGCCATTAACCTTAGAAAGGTCTTGGGCCAGCGCAAGCACCGGTGTAACACCAGATTGCCCAAGCTGATTTATGTTCATTTTGATGACCTGTTCCACCAGCATATTGACATCGGTAGGTACCATATGCGGCTCAGGTGACAGGGTGAAGCTGAGCACTCTCGAGATGATCTGGCCGCACCGCTTGGCCTCCGTCTCCACAAAGCCAAGGTAGCGGTCCAGGTACGATATCTCCTCCGCATCCACCGTTTCGCCATCGACCTTGGCAAGCTTCTGCTTGCCAAGCTGCGCAAATCCCAGAATGGCGGCTGGCGGGTTGTTGATCTCGTGGGCGACGCCATTGGCCAGTTTGTCCACTGCTACCATCTTTGCGGACTGCACGTTGCGTTCCTGAGCGCGTTCCAACTTGCGCCGGGACTCTCTTAGCGCCTCCGACCATGTCGGCGAAGGCCACATTCAGGTCGCCGATCTCATCGTTCTGCTTGTAGACCGTCAGCAGGTCGTCATCCAGAGAGCCCGCGCCAACGCTTTCGGCCGCCTTCGCCAGGGTCTTGATGGGACGAGTGAAGCGCTGGGCCACAATATAGGTAATAGGTAGCGCAATCGTAATCAGTACCATCGCCTGAACAAGCGCACTAATCGCCAGGTAACGTATGGCGGACTCCACAGACGAACTGGACATTCTAAAATGTATAAAGCCCAGGACTTCGCCCTTGGAAACTATCGGAGCCTTTACGTCAAGGTAGTCATCACCGTGCAGAAGTACTGGAGTCAGGCCGTAGTCCTTGGGCCAATTTGATGCGTTGGTGGCGGCAGCGGTATCCTCAGTGGGCTTGAACTCAGCTACAAGCCTTTCGCCATCCCGGGCATAGAGGTCCAGCTGCGAGATTTCCGGCAAACCCGCACCGCTTCCAGAATAAATCATAAGTCGAGCAAACCTGGCCTCGTCCTCACCGCCGGTCTCAATGTATACCTGTTTTACAGAGTTCAGATACATAAGACCCAACTCTTCTAAATGAGCGCGAAATATCGTCTTTTCACGACGTATCTCAGTAAAGGTTGTTATGCTCATAAACAGAGAAATGACAACAAGCATAGTTAGCGTTAAAACAGTAGCAACGCCCCATCTTGGTCTATGTCCCGTGAATAACCGCAATTTAACTAGAATTCGCTCCTAAACCGTTTTCCATTCTGGAGGCGCGTTTATCTCATAAGCGTGTGGCCTCAAGAAATCCGACCACAACTTGCCAAGAATTACAGAGGGCAAGGCTAGGTGCCTCAGCGAACCTACTAAACAGGTTAATCCAAGAATAACTCAGGCACATGGGGCGAACTGCGAATAGGCACTAAGTGATGCCACCCTATTTTTTGAATGTACACTACGGTGTACGTATCCATGTATGACTTTAAGCTGATACAACACATCTCGTAATATGCTCCAGGTGCAGGTAAGCTGCCATAATAATGGGCGTTGAAAAGCAGCTTCCGGGTGTAGGGCATGAAAGTTAGGTAATTGGAAAAAATACTTCGAAGCCTGTCATTTTGATAGTAGAAGATGACGACTCCATAAGGGAAATCGTCAGTCGTGTGCTGGAAGACGAGGGCTATACAATCCGGATAGCTAATAACGGCGTGCGCGGCTTGGAACAATTCTACCTAACGCTTCCCGACCTGATCGTCTTAGGCGTCAAGATGCCTGAGATGGACGGCTGGGAAATGCTGGAGAGGCTACGAGAGATATCGGGCTGCCCCGTAATAATGCTTACTGTATTCGGCTCCACAGATGACATTATTAGAGGCCTAGAGCTAGGCGCAGGCGACTACTTGGTTAAGCCCTTCGGCGTTCAAGAGCTAATTGCCAGAGTCAGCGCGGTTCTCAGGCGTATGAACGCGCTAACCTAGGCTGACATCCGCTCTGGCGGCCCCAGGGAACAGGCATAACTCATCCCCTTTCCCGTCAAGGCTGCAGTCGATAACCCGGTCAGACTCGTCTACTCCAGAGATAGGTTCTCCAGCAAGGCTTTAGGCGTAGAACCCACCATAGCCTCTGCCAACTCTAACCCTACCACTTGAGACGCAGCCTCTGCTCCTGCTGCGAGCCCCGGTGGTCTTGGCGCATCCGACGTATGCGTGTCTGAAGCCATTACGTGGACCAGACCCATGCGCAACAGCTCCAAGGTAAAGCTCTTCACATCGTCGCCCCACTGTCCCAACAGACTCCCCGCGGTAATCTGACTTAACATACCCAGACCCACGAACCGCTCAAGTAACCCGACGTCGCCCTGGAAGGCCTCAATGCGCTCGGTATGCGCTAGCACCGGCACGTAACCAAGAGCCATTACTTGAGCAAGAGAGCTCTCGATGAAATCTGGCGTGCCAAAGAAGGGCATCTCTATCAGGATGTAGCGGCCGCCGTTAATTGGGAGGGCCCTACCCGCTGATATCTCCGTTGGAAGTTCAGCGTCCAGATGGTTCTCCATGCCCACAAGGAGGCGGAAATCCAGGCCCTCTGCCTGCGCCTGAGCGTTCAGTTCATCTACCAGACTCCGAATTCGCTCCACTGACGAGAGTTCCGTCACATCTTTGCGATGGGGAGTCGCCAGCATAACCCGCGTGCCACTCTTGGCCGCCGCCCGCGCCACCTCCATGGACTCATCCATAGATGACGGCCCGTCGTCGACACCCGGCAGTATGTGGGCGTGGATATCGTACACGGCCTAAGTACCCACTATCCCGAGAGACCAGTTAATCTCAAGGCTGACCGTCACTATCGACATAGATATTGCGAGAAGCCTTATCGTCGAAACTGGATGCGCCTGAAGCCTTCGGCATAGGGCACCTCTACGCGCTGTCCGATGGTCTGTGCCCTGGCCTTAACAAAATCAGCGACGTCCCTATCTCCCCCGGAAACCTGGCTGACGTGCTTCTTCAAGGCTTCGATTTTCAGGTCGATGGAGTCAGTGATGTCGATAAACTCGTCTGGGTCTTCTGTTCCCCACATCATCAGGTCGCCCACCTTGTGCGGCTCCAGGCCCTCGGCCCTGTGCTCGGCGTAGTGCAGGATGTCGCGGGCATACGGGAATACCGCATCCAGCGTCACCTGGCCCGACATGCGATGGTCGCGGTGAAGGTAAAACGTTCGCCTGTGGGGGTCCGTGCAGAAGACTACGTCGGGCTTATGCTTCCGTACGGCATGCACTATCTGGCCTCTAAACTCTGTCGTGTCCTCAAGGGCGCCATCCGGGTATCGCAGGTAGATTACCTCTTTAACGCCCAGGGTCTCTGCGGCGTTGGCCTGCTCAATCTCTCGTATGGCCGCCAGCTTCTCAGAGGTCATGTCTGGGTCGCTGGTACCCTTATCACCGTTGGTGCATAGTACGAATACCACCTCGGTGCCCTTTTTAATCCATTTGCCTATGGTTCCGCCGCAGCCACCCTCCGCATCGTCAGGATGCGGTATCACCACCATCGCTCTTTCAGGTCTCTCTATCATGTAAAGTTTCGCCTTCCCTTTTTCGTCTTTTTTAAGTCAGAGCTCACGGTAATTATTGTGAACCAGCCTCCTAATTTACTAACCAAATGGACAACCCTATGAACTTAGCATGCGACATCTGGCTTGATAGACATCATAAGCCTTCCGACTCAGGTGGGCAACCCGCAGGCGGTGCTCAAGCGCCGCATTGACAAGGGGTTGCTCACCTTATTATGCGATTGGCCACACCGCATTACCTCTGATACAATCTCGGTGCATTCTACGTCTTGGCCAAAGACGACCTGATGGTCAGCCAAGCCTTATTTGCCCAGCCAATTCTAAGCAGATCACACCGGAGATGTGAATGGCGCCTGGTCTACACGTAAGGAATTTTCAATGGACGGATGTCGAGCCGTTAACCGATGTCTTCAACGACATCAACGACCTCGTTGGTACAGAGAAGTCTTTTGATGCAGATTTCATGCGGCAATTCCTGTCACAGCCGGACGTCGATCCTCTAAACCACTGCTTTGTAGCAACCTCTGACGATATTGTGGCCGGTTTCGTGCTCATGGCCTACGAGCCCCCTATCAAACGCGCCGTTGCCAGCGGAGGAGTCCTCAGCGCCTACCGTCAACTGGGTATCGGCCGAGAGTTGCTCCAGAAAGCGATCTCATATGCCGAGAGTCTTGAAGTCGAGGTCCTGCACGTAGAGGTCTCATCTCAAGGAGAGGCTGCCAAGAAGATGCTGGAGTCTGAAGGATTTCACAAAACCAAAGGCTACTGGCAGATGCAATGGACCGGTGATGTGAGTCCGGTGCCTAACCTCGGCAGCAATTTCTCCATCCGTCCATTCAGGCTCGGCGAAGATGAAGAAGCACTTACCCTGCTTCAGAACGAGGCTTTTGGCGAAAACTGGGGATTCAGTCCCAACACCCTGGATCAGATAAGCGCCCGGGTCCGACTGGACAGGGTTACGCCAGAGGGGATTCTCTTCATCACCGACAACGGCAAGCCCGCCGCCTACAACTGGACCATGATATCGGCCAACAGCACCAAGGCCACGGGGTTCATATCAATGACCGGCGTACATCCGGATTACCGAGGCAAAGGCCTTGGCAGAGCCATCGTGGCGGCCGGAATGAAGTACTTGAAGGCACAGGGTGTGGATTCCATTGAGCTTGAGGTCGACTCGGACAACGCTCCTGCCAGGGAGCTTTATCTCAAGCTTGGATTCACCAAGGTGCATGAAACGCTGTGGTACGAAAAGAACTTTGAGATAAACAGCGCCTAGGGTCTTCATCAGTGGACTGAATCGTTGTGCTGGTGAGAATGCGCCAAACGACGGCTTCTAGGCTCCGGGCAGTTCGGCATGAGCGGTAGACGGTTTCACAATCATCTTGTCGGACAGCACCATGCCTCCAGAGAATACGATCTTCATCGCTTCCTCAACTGTTAGATCAGACTCTACGATCTTGTCCTCTGAAACAAATGCCAGGTTGCCTGACGTGGGATTAGGCACCGTGGGTATGTAGACGACCAGAACGTCCGTCCCGTCCTTTGTAGGTGATGGACAATGCCCAGTTATAAAGCCTATAGCCAGCAGCCCTTCCCTTGGCCACTCGATGAAGACAACACGGCTGAACTGGTGACCTGAGGTCGACACGAGGCTGTCCCTAGCCTGCTTGGCGACGCCATAGATGCTCTTTACGATAGGTATCCGGGATAGCACTGCATTTTGCCAACTGATAGCCCTACGACCAGCTTCAGCTGCAACCAACAGACCAATGATGTAAAGCAGACCGATTGTGAATGCCACACCAACGCCGGGGAAGTCTAGAAAGGTGCCTTCTATCCATCTGGTTAGTAGGCCCGAATCGCCTCGGAAAATACCGTCGACGTACCCGAAGACAAAACGGATGATGAGGAAAGTGGCAAGCAAGGGGACAAGAACGAAGAATCCCGAAGCAATTCTACGCCAAAAATGACGCTCCCCACGTTGGTAGAAGGATTCTTGTGGCAAGTCGTCTTCGTTTACGCTGTTCTCTGACTGACCCGACCCATTCTTCAACTATCATGCTCCCGCAGCACTTTCCCACGTATCAGCCATCAGGCAGGAGTAGAAGTCCAGTATGCGGTCTGCAACTCCACTCCAGCTCATATCCAGCGCCTGCGCCCTGGCCGCCCTACCCATGGACTCTTTTAAGGCAGGATTCGCCAACAGCATGTCCAGACGTTGGGCAAAGGGTTCAGGACACCGCCATGGTACTAGATAACCAGTTTCGCCCTGTTTAATGAAGGTCTTCAGTCCACCGACTCTGGAAACCACGACAGGAGTTCCGCAGGCCATTGCCTCCAGGGCCACCAAGCCAAAGCTCTCATAGTAGGACGGCAACACGAAGGCGTCGGCCGCGCTATAGAAATCCGGTAACACATCCTGAGCAACAGATCCGGCGAAAGTTACCTTCTCCTGGATGCCCAGCCTCTCGGAGAGAGCCTTGAGCTTTTCCAGTTCGGCGTCATCTTCCAGGCTACCGCCGACTATAACCAACCTGATGTCCGCCGGGTCCTCTAGTAAGCCCACGGCCTCTATCAGAATGTCGATTCCCTTAAGAGGCTCAATGCGTCCTACATATAGAATAACCCGATTTTCGTAAATACCCAACTTCTCTTTGGCGTCGTTCTTATCCCTTGGATAGAACAACTCCAAATCCACACCGGCCGGTATGACCTTGATCTTGCTGGCAGACGCCTGGTAAAGGCTGACCAGATCATCTTTCTCCATCTCGGTCGATACCACCAAGCCATCCGCACATTCCATTACGGTGCGCTCCACACTGGACCTAACCTCAGACTCCAGCTCGCCAGCTCGCGCACGCATCTTCGTCTTCGCCAGTGTATGGAAGGTCGCTACGTGGGGGACATTCCACAGCCGGCTTTGGGCCATACCAATATGTCCAGAAAGCCAGTAGTGGCTGTGAATTAGGTCGTACTCTATGCCCTGTTCCTCTCGGAAAGTCTCAAGCGCACTCAAGAAATCCGGAATGAACTGAAACAGGTCCTGCTTAGTTGTATCGTAAGGGCCAGCCTTCAGGTGAACGACTCTGGCTCCCTCACCCAACTCCACAATTTGCGGGTCTATAGGGTCGTGGTAACGGGTGAACACATCAACCTGATGCCCACGTTTGCAAAATTCTCGAGCCAGTTGCATTACATATACGTTCATGCCACCGGTGTCTTTTTCGCCTAGGCGTGCCACGGGACATCCGTGGAAGCTAAACAACGCCAGTCTATACATATACGAGTTCTCCGACCGATCTCCAACTGGCCTAACGACTACCTATTGCCCTCCATTTACAGCAGTGCCGAGGCATCCGTTTACCAGTATGGGAGATGAAAAAGTTTCAGAGGGGCCTTACCTGATCAGTCTTTGCTGGCGTACCCGCCCTCAAATAAATGGGTACGATTTTAACGTTTAATCGTCATCTGATAGACGATCTGGTTTTGACCGCCAAGATCGTACTTATAGCGCTCCGTTCCCCTGAGGAAATCGAAGGTGCTTTTGCCAGCTTCCAGTGCGTCTCTCATACAGAAAGCTTTGTTAAGAAGTCCAACGCTAAGGGCGGAGTACTCAGGATCGTACCCGCTGTTATATAGCAAGTAAGCGTCGCCATAATCGAAGGCGATGCAGGAGGCGACTCGCTTGCCGTCTACCTCCATGAAGAAGAGCTTAAATATGCCTGCTTCTGACAACCTCTTGGCCATATCAATAAAGAAGAGCTCTCGAGCCTCTGTCAAAAAGCCATCTTTATCAGGACTGCTGGCGCGCATCAGCCGGAAAAAGTCCGGCATGCACTCGCCTATCGTTGCCGGATCGCCACAAGAGTACTGGCTTACGTTGTCTCCAGCCTCCAGCCTTCTTATCTTGCGACGCAGTTCATGTCGATTTTTCTTGCGCATACCTGCCTGGTATTCGTCCCAGGTGGGCGTCAACACCGCGAAGGGGGAAACATCCTCCTCCATAATTTCAGTCTTGAATCCCTTCTGGTCGGCCAGGGCTTTCAATCGCTCCAGAGCCACGGAACTCTCCCGCAGCGACTTGAGCTCGAAGGTATGCCAGTCCATCTCGATAATGTACTCACACAGCACGTCGTAAAAATCGTCTTCTTTGCCATTTTTGACTAAGAAGTCGTGGTAATCAAAGAGGTCTGTGTCGCCCAGAAAGGAGAGCACGCCGTCTGTGAGCATCAGTGGGGCTATGCCGATTAGCTCTTCGTCCTGCCTAACAGACAGTATGTGCAGATCAGCGTCTTGGCCGAAGTGCTCCCACCAGAGCTTTTGCCACAAAGGCGTGATGAAAATCGTGTTAGCGGCAGTCTGCGGCAGGAGCTGCTGCCACTCAGTTCCTAAGCTCTCAATATTCTCTACCTGAACAGACAGGGGCATTACTGAATCCCCTTAATCAGATCAAAGAACTCTTGTCGATCTGCTGCCTTGGTCCTCAGCCTGCCTCTGGCCGATGAAGTAACTATGCGGCTGCCAGGCTTGCTGACGCCTCTCAGCGACATGCACATGTGCTCGGCGCTCAATACCACAGCGACGCCATCAGGCTCAAGCGTCTTGTTCAGGGCCTCCACCAGCTGATCGGTGAGACGTTCCTGAATCTGAGGTCGCCTGGCGAGAATCTCCAAAGCACGGGCAAGCTTTGATGCCCCTACGACGCGACCATTGGGAATGTAACCAATGTGCGCAGAGCCGTAGAAGGGAAGGAAATGATGCTCACAGATGGAGAAGAAGGGTATGTCGCGCAAAACCACCAGTTCCTGATGGCCTTCCTCGAACCCCGTTGCCAGGACGTCTGCAGGATCTTCATCCAGGCCTGAGAAGAATTCTGTGTACATTTCGGCGACTCGCCGAGGGGTGTCCTGCAGTCCCTCCCTTTTTGGATCATCACCCAGGGCCTCGATTATCGAGGAGACTGCGCTTTTAATCTTGTCCTTGTCTATCAACTATCGTAACTCCAAGGCGCGCTCCACCGCTTCAAGTTGTGGTGGGAATTCATCCATAAAGACGGGCTCCATGGAGCTTGCCAGGTCTGGGTCTTTAAGACCTGTTCCTGTCAAAACGCAGACTATCTTGCTGTCCTCGAAATGCACTCCGTTTCGAGATAGCTTAATGAGACCTGCCACAGAGGCTGCCGATGCCGGCTCGCAGAATATGCCCTCTTTCCTGGCAAGGAACTGATATGCTTCCATAATTTCGTCATCTGTGACCGAATCGATGGTGCCTTTAGACTCATCTCTGGCCTTGACGGCGCTACCCCAACTGGCTGGGTTGCCTACCCTGATGGCCGAAGCGATGGTCTCTGGTTTTTCTATTGGTTCGCCCCTGACAATGGCGGCGGCTCCCTCTGCCTGGAAGCCCATCATCTTGGGAAGAGTGGCCGTCCACTCCATCTCACGAGCCTCAACAAACCCCCGCCAATAGGCGGTAATGTTCCCTGCATTTCCAACGGGGATACAGAGATAATCAGGGGTCGTTCCCAGGTCTTCTATGATCTCGAAAGACGCCGTCTTCTGTCCCTCAATTCGGTAGGGGTTCAGAGAATTAACAAGAATGATGGAATGCTTAGCCGTGAGTTCACGCACAACTTTTAGCGCGTCGTCAAAGTTGCCGTCGATGAGGACTATGCGGGCGCCGTAGGTTATCGCCTGGGCTAGCTTGCCCCGGGCAATGTTGTTCTTGGGGACAAATACGGTGGTCTGTAGGCCGCAATAGGCACCGTATGCAGCGGCTGATGCACTGGTATTGCCGGTCGAAGCGCAGACGATGCTCTCGCCGCCCTCTTCAATGGCCTTGGCTACTGCCAGCACCATACCGCGGTCTTTGAAGGAGCCTGAAGGGTTGCAGCCCTCCAGTTTGAAGTACAGTTCGTTGCAGCCGACCTCTTGAGAGATAGTCTTCGACTTTACAAGAGGGGTGTCACCTTCACCAAGGGTGAAGATTGGCGTTTTATCGGTCACAGGGAGGTAGCTTTTATAGTGCTCCAGAACTCCTCTAATCATCTCGCTCCGTAATGCGGAAGTCCGCTGTGAACCAGTTTATGTCGTTTCCACCCAGGTCCACGTATGCCTTTAGATGCTTGCCGATGCCGGCAGGTGCTAAGAAGGTTACATGACCCAAGAAAACGGCACCCAAGAAAACGGCTGAGTCCGGGCGCAAGTACAGACGCAACCGTATGCCTCTGCACTGCACATTAAAGGGCCGCGAGGCCTCAGCGCGCCACCATTTTCTTTAAGATAATATGTATTTCTCGTTTGCACTGTAACAGGATACTTCAGTTTGGCCTTTCAGTCCAACATTGGAGAGGGGTATTTAGCCGATATTTCTGTCGCGTTTCAGGACATTAGGCACAAATATTGGCCGAGACCGCACAGTCTGGTCAGTGCGATATCTCTAGCAAAGATCATCAACCACCACCTTGCTTCAAATTTATCACGTTAACCCCATATCCATGCGCTTGAAGGCCGGCCTTTCAGGGAATATAATACGAGGGTACTAAGAAAGCATTGGCGTCGCAGGCGTCTATCGTCTCCGAGCCAATGACATTTGCTCAGGAGGTTGTAATCATGGACTTGCGTATCTTCACCAGGAACATCTAACTGAACTCCGAGGCCGAAGAGTACATCGACAAGAAGCTCGTCCGTATGGACAGGCACTTGCAAGGCAGTACTGATGCCAAACTGGAGCTCTCCCGCACATCGGTCCGATCGGAAGCCGACAAAATAGTCGCGCAGATGACTATATCGGTTCCAAGCAGCACGCCCCGAGGTCAGGAGGCAGCACCAAGCCTGTTTTCGGCCATCGATGCCGTGACCGACGTCATGGACCGCCAGATTCGCAAATATAAGACTCGTGCCTCCAAGTCCTAGAGAAAAGGGTCTGCCAAGCTTCAAGAACAGGCTTCAGCGGCACCAGAGTTGCCGGAAGACGTCATTGTGTCCCAATTTGGGCAGGTGGTCAGGTCTAAACGATTCCCCATGAAGCCCATGACTATTGAAGAGCCCATTATTTAAATGGAGCTTCTGGACCATGACTTTTTCCTGTTCCAGAACATCGAAACAGAGGGTTACAACGTTATTTACAAGCGCACGGACGGCGACTACGGCCTTATAGAGCTCGAGGCCGCCTGATTATAACGGCCCTTCTCCAGGATTGACGCGCAGGCTCCTGTTTGGTGCAGATGGACAAACCACACTGGAGCCTGAGTTTAAGATGCCCCAGTTAATTCGGCCTATGTCTAAATCGATTTTCGGCAACCGATCAATGGAGCTAAACTATGAGTGCACTGATGGACCAGGATCCCGAAATAGGGAAGGCCATTCAAGACGAAATCAACCGCCAGCGCAGTACGATCAACCTGATCGCCTCTGAGAATTACGCTAGCAACGCCGTTCTGGAAGCCCAGGGCAGCGTGATGACCAATAAGTACGCCGAGGGTTATCCGGGCAGGCGTTACTACGGTGGCTGTGAGTTTGTGGATGTGGCTGAGAGCCTGGCCATCGATAGAGCCAAAAAGCTGTTCGGGGCCGAACACGCAAACGTTCAGCCTCACAGCGGCGCTCAGGCCAATATGGCCGCATATTTCGCCACCATTAGCCCCGGCGATACTGCCATGGGCATGAGCCTCGACCACGGCGGACACTTAACTCATGGCGCGTCGGTCAGCTTCTCCGCCAAGATTTACAACTTCGTGTCCTATGGCGTCGATCGTGAGACGGAGCTGATCGACTATGACGAAGTAGAGCGGCTGGCCAAAGAGCACAGGCCCAAGCTCATCGTCACCGGCGCATCCGCGTACACCCGCATCATAGACTTCCCCCGTTTCCGGCAGATCGCTGATGAGGTTGGCGCCAAGCTAATGGTGGATATGGCCCATATTGCCGGCCTGATAGCCGCGGACGAGCACCCATCTCCCCTACCCTATGCCGAGATCGTCACCTCCACCACCCACAAGACCCTTCGTGGTCCGCGCGGTGGCCTGATACTTAGCAATGCTGATCTTGCTCGACCCGTGAACAGCGCCGTGTTCCCCAATATGCAGGGCGGGCCGTTGGAGCACGTGGTCGCGGCCAAGGCTGTAGCCTTCAACGAGGCTATGGCGCCAGAGTTCGCGGAATATCAGAAGAGCATTCGAGCGAATGCGGTGGCACTAGCGGAGGAGCTACAGGCGGGAGGCTTGCGGCTGGTTTCGGGCGGCACGGACAATCACATCGTCCTGGTGGACCTGACGCCTATGAACATCACCGGAAGGCAGGCGGAAGAGGCGCTGGGAGCGGTCAACATCGTCGTCAATCGCAACGCCATCCCCTATGACGAGAATCCACCTCGCACAGCCAGTGGAATGCGGCTGGGCAGCCCGGCCATTACCAGCAGGGGCATGGGCGTCAAGGAGACGAAGCGTATCGGACAGCTCATCTTAAAGATGCTGGCCAACATGGGTGACGACGGGATTATGAGGGAAGTGCGGGACGAGGTGATCGCGACCTGCGCCAATTTCCCTGTGCCGGGAATCGACGCGTAACGAGGGGGCACTGGCAAAGGGCGGGAAGTTCTATTTACCCTGTAGTTTCTGAAGAGCCTGCCTGGCGGCGGCCTGCTCCGCGCTGGCCTTGCGAGAGCCCTGTCCCTGCCCGACTACCTTGTCTGAGATCATCACTTCAGCGGTAAATGTGCGGTCGTGGTCTTGGCCTTCAGCCTTAACAATATCGTACGTCGGCGGCAGATTTCCCTGGCCCTGGGCAAACTCCTGCAATGCTGATTTAGCGTCCTTGGACACCGCAAGGTTGTCGGCATTGGCAATCTCCTGATTCAGCACGCGCAGAGAGAAGTCCCGCGACACAGCATATCCCTGGTCCAAGAAGAGCGCCCCTACCAGGGCCTCGAACACGGCGGCGAGATTCGTAGGCCTTTGGGAACCACCACTGTTCTGCTCGCCTACACCCATCAGCAGGCAGCGCCCCAGGTCCAGCCGCTGAGCGACGCGACCTAGAGTATCCCCGCGCACGATGGCCGAGCGCAGAGTAGTAAGTTCGCCCTCTTGCCGATCGGGGTAACGCTGGTACAGGTCTTCTGCCACTGCCAGGTCCAGAACGGCGTCGCCCAGATACTCCAGGCGCTCGTTGCATTCCGGCAACTCACCCGGGTTCTCGTTCAAGTAGGAGCTATGAATAAAGGCCAGCTCCAATAGCGATTGGTCGCTAAATGACAGGCCAAGCTCATCATCCAGCGCATCAAGGTCCTGCATACCTATATTCAATACTCTCCCAATTTACTGCTCTTAATTTACTAAGCCCTCCCCCGTTTGGTAACGGAGAAGGGCCAGTTAAAAGCCGGGTTTCTTTAGTCTAGAGCGCCCTTTGGCCATGGCGGCTGGGGCCTCTTTATCTCGCCGATATAGGGCCTGTCTGACGCTATAGCAACGAAATGCTCGAACTCCGCCAGCGCATCCTCATCAGGAGGAATGAAGGTCTTGATGTAGCAGGTCTCGCCGTTTTCAAAGATGAAGGTTGGCGTGCCAAATATGCCTTCTTTAACAGCTTCCTCGTGTTCCTTGCCGATCTTCTTTGCGTGTCCAGGATCCTTAAGGTCGGCCTTGAACTGCTCTACATCAAGGCCAACCTGCCCCGCTAGTTCAACTAAAGGCGCCTCCTCGTTAAGGGCAAGACGGCCGTCTCCACCGTGACGCGCGATCAGCAAGGCCAGGTGAAACTTTTCGTACAATTCGCGGCCCTGATTCCTGGCTGCCTCGGCGGCAATCTGGCTTAGAAGAGACCTGGCCTGGGTCACATCTTCGCGGTCCCACACTTTGTTCTCAGGCTCCTTGTTATTGACCTGCTCCAAGGAGAAATTCTTCCAGGTTATATCCAGGTCGTCTCCGTAGACGCGCTTTACCTTATCCAGCCACACGGCTGCATTGTAGACCCACGGTCAGGAGTAGTCTCCGTAGATCTCCATCTTCATTGATTTCATTTCTTTTGTCCCTTTCACTGCTCACTGGTGCGCCGCACGCAACGCATCAAATTACCAAATGTTCCGAAAGGCGAGAGGACCTAACACCCCATGTCCCAAATCTCACCCTCATCACTGTCCCAACCAGACTCAAAAAACTCAAAATTAATCGAGGGCGCCTTTGGGCCAGGGCGGCTGAGGTCGCTTGATCTCACCGATGTAGGACCTGTGGTTCATAAGCGCAATGAAGTGCTCGAATTCGGCAATCGCGTCGTCCTGCGGCGGGATAAACGCTTTGATGAAAGCGGTGTTGCCGTTCTCAAATACAAAGGTAGGCGTGCCGAATATGCCCAGGGACACGGCCTCATCATGGTCCGTGCCGATGCTCTTCCGCAAGTCAGGGTCTCGTAGGTCATCGCGAAACTTGGCAGATTCCAGTCCTACCTGTTGGGCTAATTCTACGAGAGGCTCCTCCTCATTGAGAGAGATGCGGCCATCTCCACCATGACGCGCCGTCAGAAGTGCGAGATGGAACTTGTCATATAGCTCAGGCCCCTGTCTGCGGGCTGCCTCAGCGGCAATCTGCCCCATGAGAGATCTGCCCTGGGAGAGGTCGTCCTGCTCCCATACTCTCCAGTCGGATGTTGTTTCTTCCGATTTCTGCTTTATCGCGAAGGCGTTCTGCTCAAGCGAGAAGTTCCTCCACGTGATCTCCATATCGCCCTTATATACCTGCTTGACTCTATCCAGCCACACGGCTGCATTGTAGACCCAGGGTCAGGCATAGTCGCCATAGACCTGCATTTTGATGCGTTCCATATTCACATCTCCTTAATATGATCCGGCTCGACAGCTCACCATCTGTCTGTGAACATCTGCCAGGATTGCTGCATTTTAAGAGGGGCCTCCAGCAATGTCAAAACAGAGAGGGGGCATTTATCTAGCGCTGGCTTCCCTTTTGGCTCTTGTGGCTATCAAATATTGGATTCAATTTATTCCTTTCGGGTTCTTCCCTTTTTAATCTATTAGGTTAATTTGCGCAAGAATAGCGTCAATTACCCCTACTGCTGCGTGAGTCGCTGTAACACTTATTTAACAATGCGGCAACAAATCTGTTACATATCCGAAACATGCCGGTAACATCCCTACCCCACACTTGTGCAAAAGAAATGAACTATCCGACCTTGGGAGGGGAACAGACATGCAATTACTTAGCGAAAGGTTGCGAATAACCACGTTCCGTCTGCGCTTAGTGCTCGTAGCGCTACTGGGACTGGGAATATTCGCCAGCAGCAGCGGCATCGCCTTTGCGGCAACCGCCGATGAGATAGAGGCGCTGCTGAATGACACGATACTGGTCATTGCGGCGGCACTAGTCTTCTTCATGCAGGCTGGCTTCGCTTTCTTGGGCGCGGGACTGATCCGCTCCAAGAACACGGTCAACTACATGACCAAGTCCTTTTTGGACTTCTGCATAGCATCGCTGGGCTTCTGGGCCTTCGGCTTTGCGCTGATGTTCGGTGGCGGAGCTGCTGCCGGGTTTATAGGCCTAGACGGCTTCTTCTTGGCTGACTTCGACGATAGCAAACTGGTGTCATGGTTCTTCCAGATGGTGTTCGCAGGCACGGCCGCTACCATTATTGCGGGTGCCATGGCTGAACGCACAAACATTAACGCTTATTTCGCATACAGCTTCATAGTAGGCGCGCTGATCTACCCGATATACGGCCACTGGGCATGGAGCGACACGGGCTGGCTCTCTGAACTAGGCATGGCTGACTATGCCGGCTCCGGTGTTGTTCACATGATCGGTGGCATGGTGGCACTGGCTGGTGCTGTAGTCGTCGGGCCTCGGATCGGCTTCAAAGAGGGTATTGAGTTCAAGGGCCACAACATACCCTACGTAGTAATCGGAACCTTCATACTGTTCTTTGGCTGGTTCGGTTTCAACATCAACTCGGACAGCCTGGGACTAAACGCAGTAAACACCCTGCTGGCAGGCGCAGCAGGCGCAACAGCAGCGGTCTACGTCGTGATGCTCCGCACAGGCAAGGCAAACATTGAGATGGCCTGTAACGGTGCACTGGCAGGACTGGTGGGTATCACAGCTCCCAGCGCGCACGTCGATCCATGGGCAGCTGTAGTGATCGGTCTGATAGCGGGCGTCATCATGGTGTTCGGTATCGACTTTATCAAGAAGGTCCTTAAAGTGGATGATCCAGTCGGGGCCATCACTGTGCACGGCATCTGCGGCGCATGGGGCCTGCTGGCTGTAGGCATCTTTGCATCAGGCAACGGCGACGTGAAGGGTCTGCTTTACGGCAACCCTGGACAACTGTTGCCACAGATCGTTGGCATACTGGTAGCGATTGGATGGGGCTTTGGCACGGGCTTCCTGGTCTTCAAGGGCCTGGACCTCACCATGGGTCTCAGGGCTTCCCCAGAGGAAGAAGAGGAAGGCTTGGATGAGCCAGAGCACGGTGCAGTAGCATACCCAGAGATGAGCCCAAGAGCGGGCGACTAGACGACAACAGTAACGCAAAAAAGAGCCCCGGGTATGTCCCGGGGCTCTTTTACTTTAGCTAAAGTATGTCCACTTAGTCGCCGTCAGAAGAAGGCGGCCCCAACAACGCTATGTCGTCGAACCAGGTCATTCCCGAACCGTCCCTCTCCCGCTCCATCCAGAGGTTAACTCTTACGGCGACCGCACCCTCAGGAGCAGTCAGCCCCGTCAAGTTAATCTGAGTCCAGTCATTTGACCCTGCTATAGGCCCCAGGGTGTCTAACCTTATTATCTTGCTGCGATGCGGAGTACCGGACGCCCCTACCGCCTTTAGCCAGATGAATTCTACCCACTCACCTCTCAGCTCAAGACCCTGTGTCTTGATCCATGCGGAGGCATCGTAGGTCTCATATGGAATGATTATGACCTCCTGGGTAACCAGCCTCTTCGAACGTCTAGCTGCCATCATACGCTGGGAGTTCTCGCCGGAATGCGACTGGTTGTCGACGATCGATCGACCGCCAAAGGACGTCTGTTCCCAACTCGTACTGCCATTCTCAAATCCAGGATTCAACACGAAATTCTTGAAAGGACTCAGAGTAGGTGTGGCTGTGCGTCCTGGTTCCGGTCCTGCGTCTGTGTCAGGAATCGGCCCACCAATCTTGTTAACAAAGCCATCGGCGTTAATGGTAACAACCAGACCCTCTGTTGCTAGATCAACTGGCTGCTGCAAGGTCACCCTATAAGTGGCAACGCCCTGCATGCCGTCTCCACCAATCTCACGAATGTATCCAGGCCCCCACATTACCGTCACGCCATCCACGAGTATTGTCGGCAACAGCGCCCGGGGCATAACAGCCCACGACTTGGTCTCGCCTTGGACGCACCAGCCCAGACTTGTGCCTGCCGAGTCGCAGCTTCTACTGCTAAGGAGCTTAATGCCCGTGAAGCTGTTCTTTATAAAATCAACGGTCATCTCAGATGTTTGGCCTTGGGTGATTGCGCCGTCCATCGCTCCAAGCACAAGACTGAAGCTGCCGTCAGGGAATGGAGTCCACCGGAGCCGTGACGCCCACATACGTAACGTTAAACTGCCTGGCGTCGACATGATCTGGACCAAACAGCGCATATACACTGGAGACAGTAGCGCCGGCCACAAAAGTTAACAGCAACGCCCCAAACCCGGACGTATAGCCTCTTACTTGTCCACCATTTCACCTTCATAACACACCCTCCTTAACTGAGGATTCTTCGTCATTACGTCAAGGGCAACGAATCACATGCAGACAGTATTTCATCCATAGGCGTTGACAAGTCCAGCGCGATTTAGTCCTCACATCTGGAGGAATTAAATGCCTTCAAAAGGACCAGGTGGACAGAGGGGATTTTGACCAGAAACAAACGGCGCTACTGGTGAATTAAGTGGGTTAAATATGCAAACAAAGAACATAAGAGGGTTGGCCGAGAGGAGGCCCGAGAGTAAATCGGAGCAAACCTCCGAATAAGCACAGGAGAGGGAACAGGTCCTGTAACGTAGAAAAACCCGCCCGCAGGACCGTAATCAGCGCGGAGAGCCTCAACCGCACGGATTGCCTACGGGCAGGTGTTAATCAAGAAGGTTTCTATGTCGCGTCAGTTACGCCATTTCACCTAGTTATGCCATTATATAAGGAAGGGATAACTGCGCAGCTCTACTTGGAAAAAACTATTTCTTAGCGCCGTCGCTGGCCTTCATATTGCTCAGGTAGCCATCGATGCTAACGGTGACCACAGCACCCTGTGTAGCACTGTCAACCGGACTAACTACAGTGACCCTGTAAGTCGCAAATCCGTTATAGCCATCGCCATCCAAAACCTGCGTAATGAATGCCGGGCCGAACATCGCGCTGGTATCATACAGTGGCAACGCAGCGTGAATCATCTGTGGCGTCGCAGCCCAAGTATTCCGGCCTTCGTCAATGCACCAGCCCACAAAGTCGCCCGACTCGTCGCAGGGCCCGTTCATCATCAGCCTGGTGCCGATGAACCCGTTTCGAAGCATTGATACGGTCATCTCTGATCTGCGCTTGCCAACGAATTTGCCGTCCACCTGCTTGAGGACAAGGTCGCTTAGGCCCACGACCATATCATCCACAGGTCCAGTTACGCCAACATAGGTAACACTCAAGTTCTTTGCCTGAACGTCGTGTCCGCGGAACATCGCGTTGGCCGTGGAACTTATCGTGCCGGCCAGTAGTGCTACGACCAGTACGGCCATAACAACTCAAGAGCGCCTACGCAAAATATGCCAATTCATCTTCAACCTCCACGTTATCCTGATGTTTTCTGCGAGGCCAGATAGACCTATTTTCGCCTCTATCAGGAATACACCAGATACCTACTCACCAATGACACTTGCCACACAATCGCGGATATCGCCGGTGAGTTTGAGGGATGGAGGTTTGCGAAATGTTTTGAAACAGTCGACCGCAGGGGTTAGAAGTGTGTGCCGTTAATTCGACAGATGTAACAAATATTTAACATATCGGCAATATTCAGGAAACATACTCGCTACATAATAGTATTGTAGATTACAAACAAACCTTTAGTTTGCCAGTCTGCCTGAAGGAATTGTCGGAGGAGCGGAAACAAATGGGAATTGAAGTAATACTCGGTGGTGTAGCATTCATTGGACTATTCGCGATGTGGGTAGTGCTCCCAAGCAAGATGAAGAAGAACCGCTCCAAGTAAATCTTTTCAACCTAGTTCTTTAAAAGAATTTTTATCAACGAGGCTTTGAAATCAAAGCCTCGTTGATTTTTTATTTTCTGGGATATTGGTCTAAGGCAAACAGAGAGAGCACAGAAGGTTAATTTTCCTGAGCGCCTCTGCCGCCCTAGCAGGGGAACTTAAATTGACTGACGGTTCCCACCATGCTATCGTCAACACGGTTTAGCTGATTGCGAAGGGGCATACAGTCTTCAACGAAAGTCCGCTGCCCCGGCTTAATTATGCCAATCAAGCGTTGCTTAGACCCTTTTCGAAGCATCTCAAGACATTTTTATCGACAATCAAGTCCAGGAGGATATTTTGAGTTTTTATAAGGCTGAATACATTTGGATAGACGGGTCTCTCCCTACGGCCAAGATGAGGTCCAAAGCCAAGGTTATTCCTATAGGGGAACAGCCCCCGATATGGGGCTTTGATGGCTCCAGCACTAACCAGGCTCCAGGCGAAAACTCGGACTGCGTTCTGAACCCGGTCTTTGTATGCCCGGACCCAATCCGCGGCGGCGACAACAAACTGGTCATGTGCGAGGTCCTTCTCACCGACATGACGCCGCACCCCTCCAATACCAGAGCCGGCTGTGCAGCTGCTGCGGAAAAGTATGGCGATTTCGATACATGGTTCGGCATTGAGCAGGAGTACACCTTCTTTGGAGGTTCCAGGCCTTTGGGATGGCCTACCATTGGCTTTCCTGCCCCTCAAGGGGGTTACTACTGCGGAGTAGGCGCAGACGAGGTGTACGGACGCCCAATCGTCGAAGAGCATATGGACGCTTGCATAAATGCAGGTCTAATGTTTGCTGGCATTAACGCAGAGGTTATGCCCGCGCAGTGGGAGTTCCAGATCGGACCGGTAGGGGCACCAGCTGTTGCCGATCATCTCTGGCTTGCCCGTTGGTTGCTCTATCGCATAGGCGAAAAGCATGGCGTAAGCGCTACATTGGACCCGAAGCCCATCCCAGGAGACTGGAACGGTGCCGGTGCGCATTGCAATTTCTCCACCAGGCAGATGCGTGATAGCTACGATCCATGTGTGAAGGCGGCAGAGGCCCTGGGAACCAGAGCCGAACTGCACGTAGCCAACTACGGCGACCGAATCCAGGAGAGGCTCACGGGCCAGCACGAAACGGCCGCTTATAACGAGTTCAGCTACGGAGTCTCCGACCGAGGTGCATCGGTACGCATACCTTGGCAGGTCCATCGCGACCAGAAGGGCTACGTTGAGGACCGAAGGCCAAACGCCAATTGCGATCCTTACACTGTAACTCGACTGATAATCGAGACAGTTTGCGGTGCTGCCTCCTAAACTTCAAATTCATAGAAGATGAATAAGGAGTCTGATCCGCTGATCAAGGAAAGCGGATCAGACTCCTTATTTTTATTAGATCTATTTAAATCAGATTTATAGACAGCCATCGCTTAAGGGGCAGCAAAAGTCCGGTCTTGAAGCTTGCGATGCGGTGCAGCCTGGTTTCCGCCCTTCAATATAGTTTGACACAATTTTCACAAGCTGCTATATTTTGTTCAATTAACTTAGTCATATTTACCATAGCCCAGATGTATGCTTCCGTCCCATGAGACGCGGGCGGGTGTACTCCATAACAGCCTACCCAAATCACCAATTTTAGTTCAGGCTATTACCTATGTTGACACGTGACCCTGACGCAATTGAATTTGTTCTGCATGAAGCCAGGGAAAATGACGTTAAATTCATTCGTCTCTGGTTCACGGACATCCTCGGAAACCTCAAAGGGTTCGCAATAACCGTTGAGGAGCTTGAGGGTGCCCTTAGAGGCGGCATGGGGTTCGATGGGTCGGCTATCGAAGGCTTCATTCGGTCCGACGAGCGGGACCTTTACGCCCTTCCCGACCCAAACACGTTCAATATTCTGCCGTGGCGGCCACGTACAAATGCCGTTGCGCGCATGTTCTGCGACATTATGACTCCTGATGGGGAGCCCTTTGGCGGTGACTCCAGGGCAGTGCTCCGGCGAAACCTGGATAGGGCCTCGAAGCTCGGCTACGCCTATTACGTAGGCCCCGAGATGGAGTATTTTTACTTCGAAGACTCATCGGGCACCAAACCTCTTGATCACGGTAGTTATTTCGACCAGGACGCCACTGACTTATCCACGGACCTGAGACGGCAGTCGGTGTTAACGCTGGAGGACCTGGGCATCCCGGTGGAGTCTAGCCACCACGAGGTAGCGCCCAGCCAACACGAGATCGACTTGAGGCACACCGACGCCTTGACCATGGCGGATACGGTCATGACTTACCGCCTGGTTATCAAAGAAATTGCCAGACAGAACGAGTGTTACGCCACATTCATGCCCAAACCGGTTCACGGTATGAATGGCAGCGGTATGCACACACATCAGTCACTTTTCAAAGGCGAGAAGAACGTCTTTTTTTCAGCAAGCGATGAAAACAAGCTCTCTGACGTGGCCAAGTACTTCATAGCGGGCCTTATGCGGCATGCCAGAGAAATTACCTCAGTGACAAACCAGTGGGTGAACTCATACAAGCGACTGGTCCCACAGTTCGAAGCGCCTACTTTTGTGTCGTGGGCAACGGTAAATCGGGCCGACCTCATCCGCGTTCCCGCCTACAAGCCAGGCCGCGAAGAGTCTCGGCGCATCGAATACCGCTCGCCGGACGCAGCCTGCAATCCGTACCTAGCCTTTAGCGTCATGCTTGCAGCTGGCCTGGAGGGCATCGAGAAGAAGTACGAGCTACCTCCGCCAGTAGAGACCAATGTCTACGGAATGAGCGAAAGCCAACGCGAGGAGCTGGGCATTGAACTGCTTCCTCGAAACCTCTGGGAGGCGATCCAGATCACGCAGGACAGTGAACTGGTAAAAAACGCGCTGGGGGAACAGGTCTTCAACAGCTTTATCAACAACAAGATGGTCGAGTGGGAACAGTACCACTCCAATGTGGCTGACCACGAGGTCACAAGGTATCTGCCGCTACTCTAGCAACTTCTGGCAATTGGCCTGTAGGCCATGTGCTAGATACGGGCAACGGCGAATATATGAATTGCCGGATTTATTGGAATACGCTAAAACGAAAAACGATCTAACATCGGGGCGAAAGAAAGAATGGTTGAACAGTACGTACCTAAACTTAAAAAACAGGGCCTTTACGACCCCAGGTTTGAGCATGATGCCTGCGGTGTCGGAATGGTGGCCAACGTAAAGGGACTCAAGTCTCACTCCATCGTGAAGCAAGGGCTTGAGGTGCTGTGCAATCTAGAGCATCGAGGAGCGAGAGGCGCGGACCCAGAGACAGGAGACGGGGCAGGCGTCCTCATCCAGATGCCACACGAATTCTTCGCCGGGCAGTGCTCTGCATTGGGTTTTGATTTGCCCGAGGCGGGTCAATACGCCGTCGGTATGACGTTCTTGCCCACTCAGCCAGACAAGCAAAAGGCAATTGAGAAGCATATTCAGGATGTAGTCGAGCTGGAGGGTCAAACCTTAATTGGCTGGCGTGATGTGCCAGTGTCTCCCAGCGAAATTGGATTTCTTTCCGCCAAGGTAATGCCTGCCATACGCCAGTTTTTCGTCGGCCGCAGTAGCAGCATAGTAGACGAGGCTCACTTCGAGCTTAAGCTGTTCCTGATTCGCAGGCAGATCGAAGAGGCGGTTGGGCAGTCCAATCTCGACGAGGACGAGCAGTTCTATATCTGCAGCCTATCCTCTAACAAGATTGTTTACAAAGGCCTGATCGTAGCGTTCCAGCTAGAGCGTTTCTACCACGATCTGGCGGATGAGGACCTTATAACAGCCTTTGCACTGGTCCATTCCAGGTTCAGCACCAATACGCTGGGTACATGGAAGCTGGCCCACCCATATCGTTTTGTCATTCACAACGGCGAAATCAACACCATGCGGGGCAACATCAACTGGATGGCAGCCCGTCAGCATATGTTCGCGTCAGACGCCCTTGGCCAGGACATCAAGAAGCTGCTGCCCATCGTCAGCGGAGACATCCAGAGCGACACGGCCAGCTTCGACAACGCGTTGGAGTTGCTGCTGGCCACAGGCCGCTCCCTGCCCCACTCACTGATGATGATGATGCCTGAGGCCTGGGGTGACCACCTGCCTATGGATCAGGACAAGAAGGACTTTTACGAGTACCACTCTTGCCTCATGGAGCCGTGGGACGGGCCCGCGCTCATGATTAGCACGGACGGCACGCAGGTATGTGGCGTGCTGGACCGCAACGGCCTGAGGCCCTGCCGCTACCTGGTTACGACGGACGACCTCCTGGTAATGGCATCGGAAACGGGAGTGCTCGACGTGCCCCCGGAGAAGGTGCTTTTCAAGGACAGGATCAGGCCAGGGCGCATGTTCCTTCTGGACACCGAAGAGGGACGCCTGGTGGACGACACCGAGCTTAAGCACCGCCTCTCCACACAGCAACCATACGGCAAATGGCTTCAGGACAATCGCACGAGGCTTTCGGATTTGCCAGAGCCATCGAAACATGGTTCTGCTGATTTCGACACCATATTGACCCGCCAGAAGGCCTTCGGTTACACACGAGAAGACCTGCGCATGATAATCGAGCCAATGGCCGCTAACGGCGGTGAGCCCACAGGCTCCATGGGCAACGATACTCCTCTGGCAGTCTTGTCCGACCAGGGTCCGTTGCTCTTCAACTATTTCAAGCAGCTATTCGCTCAGGTGAGCAATCCGCCACTAGACGCAATTCGAGAAGAGTTGGTGACTTCTCTTTCTGCCACATTGGGCGCAGAAGAGAACCTGTTCGCGGAGACACCGGAGCACTGCCGCCAGTTACGACTGGACGGGCCAATCATCACAGACGCCGAATTAGGCAAGATTCAGGAGCTGAACAAACGAGGTCTTCATTCAAGGACCATCTCAACGCTTTTCAAGCCTGAGGACGGCAAGGGCACCATGAAAAAGGCTATGGACAGGGTGTGCCGAGAAGCCTCTGAGGCGCTAAAGGACGGCATCACAATACTGGTGCTGTCAGACCGCGGCGTCGACGAGGAACACGCTCCTATTCCCAGCCTCCTAGCGACGGCCGGTGTTCACCACCACTTGATAAGGGAAGGCACCCGCACGAAGGTCGGCATTGTCGTGGAGACAGGTGAGGCCCGAGAGGTCGCGCACTTCGCCCTGCTTATCGGCTACGGCGCCAGTGCCATCAACCCTTACCTGGCATTTGAGACCCTGGCCCACATGGTCAGCGAGGCCAGCTTCCTGACGACAAAGATGGATTACAAGACCGCCGAATACAACTACATGAAGGCGTCGGACAAGGGCGTCCTGAAGATAATGTCCAAGATGGGCATATCGACAATTCAGAGCTACAGAGGCGCACAGATATTCGAGGCGGTGGGCCTGAACGAGAAGTTCGTAGAAGATTATTTCAAGTGGACGCCGTCCAGAATCGGCGGCATAGGCATCGACGAGGTGGAGGAGGAGTCGCGCCAGCGGCATGCCTTCGCTTACGTTGACCTCAAAATTGCCGGTGGACTTGATTTGAAGTCCGGCGGCCGCTATCAGTGGCGTCGAGACGGGGAATACCACATGTGGAACCCCGACACCATCGCAAAGTTGCAACATGCCACGATGACCAACAGCTGGGCTTCGTACCAGAAGTTTGCTGAGTTTGCTAACGGGTTCAGCCGACACTTATGCACTATCAGAGGGCTTTTGGATTTCAAGAAGTCTGAGGAGCCCGTCTCCATAGACGAGGTTGAATCGGCTAAAGATATAGTCAAACGCTTCGCCACAGGGGCCATTTCCCTGGGCTCAATCAGCCGCGAGGCCCATGAGACCATGGCCATAGCCATGAACCGCATGGGTGCCCGTAGCAATACCGGCGAGGGCGGCGAAGACTGGC
>CAUZQF010000002.1:0-29511 GCA_963581905.1 Dehalococcoidia bacterium | reverse complement strand
GGGAGTTCATGGTCTACGCACGCACCTCATTGTGCGCGACACCGAGGACGAGGCCTGGGACGCGGCTGGTGACCTGCTTTCCAAGGCCGAGACCCTTGTTAAGGGACAGCGACAGGCCGTTTTTGCTGGCACGGCGAACGTGGGACAGCGAGCACAGGCCCAGGTCGTAGCCGAGCATCGAGTCGGAAGGCACCTTTGGAATGGAATCTCCACCGTCCGCGTAAACTGCGGTACCGCGATCGTTGGCTCGCCTCAGCAGGTGGCCGAGGAGCTGCTGGGCTACTGGCGGCTTGGCATCGACGAGTTCATCCTGTCTGGCTTCCCTCACGTGGAAGAGTGCAGCCGGGTGGCTCAGACAGTCCTTCCCATAGCCAGAGAGCTGATGAACTCAGAGCGGTAAGTATTTTGATTTTTATATTTGAACGCTGAACACAGGAGGTCAGAATCATGCGTTGGGTACGTTACGAAGCAGAAGGAAAAACATCCTTCGGCATACTTAATGGTGAGCAGATCAGTGAGGTAAGCGGTAGTCCTTTTGATAGCCACACCGACACTGGCGTTTCGCGGTCACTGGATTCCGTGAAGCTGCTTATTCCATTTGAGCCGAAGACATTCTATGCGGCAGGCATTAACTACGAGGTGCACGTTCGAGAGGCGGCAAAGCTTCTGGGGCGCGAGCCGAACCTACCGGACAAGGCGGACATTGGCTATCGTGCTAACAACGCGCTGATTGCCCACAACGAGGCCGTTGTCAAGCCCAAGGACTCTGGTGAGCGATTCCAATACGAGGGCGAGCTGGTCGTGATTATCGGCAAAGAGGCCAAGCACCTCACGGAGGAGAACGCTCTCTCCTGCGTGCTGGGCTACACCATTGGAAACGATGTAAGCGAACGGGATTGGCAAGCGGCGGACAGGACGTTGTGGCGTGCCAAAAACACCGATACGTTCAAGCCGATGGGACCGTGGATAGAGACCGATGTGGAGCTATCCAAGTTGCGAACTCAGGTCCGTGTAAATGGCGAGGTCGTTTCAGAATTTCCCACCAACAACATGCTGTTCGGTATCGAACACTACATCAGCGTCATGACTCAGCACCTCACCCTGATTCCTGGTGACATGATCTGGATGGGCACCGACGGCGCCACTCAGAACATGAAGCCGGGCGATGTGTGCGAAATAGACATCGATGGCATAGGCGTGCTCAGCAACCCAATCGTAGCGGAAGGATAGAATATGGTCACCATTAACTCGGTACTGGGGCCCTTGGACACGGCCGACATAGGCTTCACGCTGTCTCATGAGCATGTGATCACAACCTCGGCAGGCATTCAGCAGATGTACCCGGAGTTCATCGACCGTGAGGGCACCATTCGACGTGCTATCAACGAGCTTACCGAGGCCTATAACGAGGGCCTCCGCACTATTGTGGACGTCACGACCATCGACCTGGGGCGGGACATACAGATGCTAGAGCAGGTCTCCAGGGAGACGGGCGTTAACATCATCTGCTGCACTGGTGTCTGGCGGGACATTCCCAGAGTGTTCTGGACCGCCTCTCCGGATGACATTGCGCCTCTATTCATCCGGGAAATTGAACAGGGCATCGAGGGCACTGGCATCAAGGCAGGCATTATTAAGGTAGCGAACGACATGGGCGGCGTGACGGCGGAGGGTGAGATCATACTGCGGGCCGCGGCCAGGGCGCAAAAGGCTACTGGTGTTCCCATATCGACACACACCTGGGCACCGGAACGAGTCGGCGAGGAGCAGGTCCGAATTTTCGAGGACGAGGGCGTGGACTTGAATCGTGTGTACGTGGGCCACAGCAACGACTCCACGGATATCGGCTATCTTACGGGCTTGCTGGAGAAGGGCGTTTGGATAGGTCTGGACCGCAACCCTGGCTCACGACCGGAGCTTCCTAACTGGCAGACTCGCACTGAGACCACGTACAAGCTTATCGAGGCTGGATTCGTGGATCGCATAATGCTGGGCCATGACTGGTCTGTTGCTACCATGCCTGCGCATCGTGAGGCCAGAGCTGTACGCGACGCCAACAACCCGGATAGCTATAACTTCATTACGCGAAACGTTTTGCCGTTGCTGCTGGAGTTAGGCGCATCCCAGGAGAACATAAATCAGATCATGGTGGATAACCCTCGGCGCTTCTTCGAAGGTCTGAAATAGAGAGAGCTAATATGTGAGGGGGGCCTGTGGAGGCTGCGCTTCGACAGGCTCAGCGCGAACGTTGTATGTTGCACTGGTTGAAATGAATATACCTCGGCTCGGGTTTATGAAAAAAGCGTTCGTGGTGAGTGCCGATTTTATCGAGCATCCTCGACACGGTCGGGGATGTTCGTCTTAGAATCTAAGAAACTAGAAAGGAATTCAAAAGATGCCTGATAACGAAAAGACATTAATTGACCTGGATGCCAGTCGCATGAAAGCGATGGTAGATGGCGACGTGGCCACACTGAAGGCCATCCTCGCTGATGACCTGACCTACTTCCACTCGTCTGCCAGGGTAGACACAAAGGACAGCCTGATAGCTGGTATGGAGAGCGGCGCGACGACGTTCGACTCCATTGTGCCCAGCGATGTAGAGGCAAGGGCTTATGGCTCGTCCGGGGTAGTTACTGGCACCGCGCGGTTCAACGTGTCGACGCAAAACGGCAAGTTGGACTTCGGTGTGCGCTTCACGGATGTGTGGGTGCAGAAGGGCGATAGCTGGCAGATGGTGGCCTGGCAGTCAACCAAGACTCCAGATTAGTTTTGAATGCCAAGTAATTTTTGAATACCAACCAGGGCAAGGCCTGGGTGGCCGTGGATAGTATAGGCGGAGCCGGTTTGCCTGACTAAGGACGCCGCTTTTGAATGCCAAGCAAGGCAATCCCTGAGTGGCTGTGGATCGTGTGGCGGAGCGGGTTTGCGGGCTTAGCCAAGCATTCGCACCGAAAATAATCCATGGCTGCACACTCACCTACGTAAGGAAGTGTGGCCAGCCTGAAATGCGAAATCGCCTAAAATTCAAAACAAACGAAATAGGGCCCGTTCGACAAGCGAACGAGCCCTATTTCTTAGAGGTGCCCAAGGGAACACCTACCTGGGGCACCCCCCCGTACTACTATCCAATGTGACATCCTCCTTTCTAGAGACCCTACCAAAAACTGTCATCATCAACATCCATGTCTCCAATAACCATTATAAGGGCAAATCACTAATTTGGAAATGGCCCATTGGAGGAATTTGTTCGCTTATTGAGGGAGACTTTCCCCAATTGACCATCTGATCGTCGGCAAATACCATGAAATACCGAGCACACAGTCAATTCAATCATTAATAGGGGATGCTGAAGTGATAAATGGCGTAGTCGGAGTGATTATTTGGACAGACAGACTGGATGTCATGACGCAGTTTTACAGAGATACCATGGGATTTCCTGTGCATTCCGTCAGGCCGTATTTTGTGGCGTTCGAGTGGGGAGACATGCGGTTTAGCATCGGCATGCACGAAGACGTTAGCGGCAAGACGACCGAATCTGAGCGGGTAATGATAAATCTGGGCACTGAGGACATCCAAGAAGTCTACAAAAACCTGGTTGCCAAGGGTGTGGAGTTCGTGCGGCCACCGGAGCAGGAGCACTGGGACGGATGGGTCGCTACGCTGCGCGATCCCGATGGCAACACATTGCAACTACTGCAGCAGCCTGACTAATGTAATGGACTAGGAGGTGTTTAATTGGACAACGAGTTGGAGGTCTATCTTGCCAAGTCTGTCGGCACTGAGGTCTGGGTCGAATCGCCGGTGATAGGGGATTGCTTCATGCTGAGCCCCTGACGAGGCGCTATCGGGCCACGTACAAAACAACTGGAATGGTTCGAAAACAAATGTGACGACTAAAAAATACGAATACCGTAGCAATTAGCAGAAACTAATTTGCTAAGCCTGAGAACCTGTTGTCAAATGTGGTGTATAGGGTAGCGCAGCATTACTTCATAAAATCCAGTTAGTAGGAGGTGAATATGGTTCGACAACATGTACTGAATCATGTGTGGAACTGTCCTCTTAGTGCCCCTGTTGGCGTGCCGAGGTCTTGAACCTTAACTAGTGATACATCGGAGCCGGCAGGGAAGTCCAAAACTGGATGTTCCGCGTTCGAATGAGAGAGTGAGAGACGGCCCAGGGTGTTCTGTGGCCGACACTACTCCGATTATATGATCGGATGTGTGGAACCAAAGGGAACAAACGAGAGGCGAACATAACCGGGTGTTGTGTTCGCCTCTTGATTTTGAGCTGCTAATTTACGAAGAACCTGACGTCTGGCTCGATTCCCAGTGCAGTTGCCGCTACTTCAATCAGTTGTTATACTCCGCCCGCTACGGCACCATCCACTGACAGCACTCCACGCTTCAACACATCTTCGAAATAACGACTTGAGGTTTTCAGCTATGCGGCCAGGCGATGCGGGTACTCGGCTGGTGCTTCTGGGTACGGCGGGAGGACCATCGTTAAAGGCAACTCGCGCCCAACCAGCAAATGCTCTCATTGTTAACGGCGCTGTCTACATCATCGATGCCGGAAATGGCGTTTGTGGGCAGATGGCTTTGGCTCACATCTCTCCCCGGGCGTTGCGAGCCGTCTTCATTACCCACAACCATTCGGACCATGTCGCCGACTACGGAACTCTCCTTCTGCGTGCCTGGACCAGCGGTCTAAAGACTCCTGTGGATACCTTTGGCCCACCACCTCTGGAAGACATGACACGGTCTTATTTGCAGTACATGGACTGGGATATCCAAGTGCGCATGGTGGATGAGGGCAGGATGCCATTTGCCGACCTGATTCGGCCACACAACCTGGCAGGCGGTGGCAATGTCTATAAAGACGGGAACGTTACGGTAACGGCCACAGAGGTGACTCACGGCGCGGCTAAACCTGCCTTCGCCTTCCGCTTCGATACGCCGCATCGCTCGATCGTGTTCTCGGGAGATACAAGTCGAAGCGACAACCTGATCAAGCTAGCGAAGGGAGCGGATATTCTAGTCCATGAGACGCTAAATCCCGATGGAGTCGACGCTCTGGTCAATGGCTTCGATCCAGGTAACGAAGCACTGAGGCGACACATCATTGAAGCCCACACACCGGTGGAGGAGGTTGGCGAGGTGGCGTCGGAGGCTGGCGTGGGCAAGCTTGTTCTTACGCACTTCGTTCCTGTCGGCATACCGGATATCGACAGGAACGAGCTCTGGGCTCAGAAGGCTAGCCTGCATTTTCAGGGAGAGGTCGTTGTGGGCGAAGACCTTCTGGAGATTTTCTAGATGACGGAGATTTTCCCAGTACAGTGTCATGTTCTGTTTCTGTAGGAATCGTGGGACGGGTCTTGGGACATGTAGGAGTCCTGTATTCTTACTGAACACCGGGTCTCGTTGAGTAGCAGCCTAAACAGTTACCTGACACAGTGCCCAGCAAACACGGGTCATTGACCCACATGAATTGCATTGGAGGAGCCTTTTCTCTTGTATGGCAAAGCCGACATAGTGGTCCACAAGGTGGGCGAACAGCATCGGGTCGACTACTATCATCAGAGTCCGATGCGAATTTTCCTGCCTGCGCTTCGACAGGACCAAAAAGAGGTTGAGATCGTTTTGGCTAATACCTCTGGCGGTCTGGTCGGCGGAGACGAGATGCAGATCGACCTAACAATGGAGTCAGGTGCTGCATCAGTCATCACTTCGCAGGCTGCTGAGAAGGCCTACGGGTCCAAGACTGCCGACACATTAATCAACACTACTATCCGGCTTCGCGCAGGGTCGCGACTGAGGTGGATACCGCAAGAGACGATTCTCTTCGGCGGCGTACGGTTGCGGCGAAAAATTGCCCTAGATGTCCACAGCACGGCAACAGCCATGGCGGGCGAGATGCTTGTCTTCGGTAGGCACGCCAGCGGGGAGAGCCTGACTCAGGGCCTCGTGCATGACGAATGGCAGGTCAGAATCCATGGCAAGCTGGTCTGGGCGGACAGCCTGCACCTCACCGGGGACATCGCTGGGCAGATGAATTCGCCTGCCGGTTTTGGTGGCAGTAAGGCCATGGCTACCCTGGTTTACGTATCCGACGATGCAGCCGAACGGCTTGATTGCGTCAAGTCTCTGGTCATATCCAAGGCGTGCATGACGGGAGCAACGCTGATAGGCAATGTGGTCATATTCCGGTGGATAGGTAAGGATGCGACGCAGGTAAGGCAAGCGTATGGCCGTTTTGTTGAGGCTTTCTCCGCCGAACTGGACTATGCGGACAATAGGATTCCTGCCGTCTGGGGTATATAGCGACACCGAAGGTATGAGAGAATTTCAGGTAGTTAACGATATTAGTGATTGTACTTTCGGGTATGCATTGCTGGCCGGAGATTTAGAATGAACCTCACGCCTAGGGAAAAGGATAAACTGCTTATATCCATGGCCGCCGTGGTTGCTCGCCGACGGCAGGAGCGCGGCGTAAAGCTGAATCATCCAGAGGCGGTTGCTCTCATCACCGACTACGTTGTTGAAGGTGCCAGGGATGGACGTTCGGTAGCCGACCTTATGCAAGCCGGAGCCACCGTTTTGGGTTGCGCAGATGTCATGGAAGGCGTTCCGGAGATGATCTCAGACGTACAGGTAGAGGCCACTTTTCCGGACGGCACCAAGCTGGTGACCATTCATCAGCCAATTCGCTGACCAGATATTGACCAGTCATGAGGATGAAAATGATACCAGGTGAAGTTTTCCCGGCAGAGGGCGACATTGTTCTCAACGAAGGCCGAAAGAGTGTGACTATACAGGTCTCCAACACCGGTGATAGGCCAATTCAGGTCGGCTCTCACTACCATTTCTATGAGACCAACACGGCGTTGGAATTCGACCGGCAGCTAGCCCTGGGGTTTCGCTTAGATATTCCAGCAGGCTCTGCCGTGCGATTTGAACCTGGACAGACTCGCGACGTAACTCTTGTTGCCTATGGTGGCGAACGAAACGTACATGGGTTCAACGCTAAAATAAACGGCTCGTTGGAGGTATAAAAATGCCCAGAAGGATCAGCCGAGCCTCTTATGTGGATATGTTCGGGCCAACCACCGGCGACAAGATAAGGCTTGCCGACACAGAGCTTATCGTCGAGGTGGAGGAAGATCGCACCATCTATGGCGAAGAGGTGAAATTCGGCGGCGGCAAGGTCATTCGAGATGGCATGGGGCAGTCCCAAGTGACTAGGGCAGGCGGTGCCGTGGACACGGTGATTACCAATGCCTTGATTCTGGATCACTGGGGCGTGGTCAAGGCAGACATCGGCATTAAGGATGGACGCATCCATTCCATAGGCAAAGCTGGCAATCCCGACATACAGCCCGGTGTGGACACTATAATAGGTCCCTCCACAGAGATCATTGCGGGCGAGGGCAAGATCGTGACGGCAGGCGGCATCGACTCGCACGTCCACTTCATATCGCCTCAGCAGATCGACGAAGCACTTTGCAGCGGCATTACCACCTTGCTTGGCGGCGGAACAGGTCCTGCAGCAGGCACCAACGCCACCACGGCCACACCCGGTGCCTGGCATCTGGGACGCATGCTCATGGCCGCAGACGACTTCCCTGTGAATCTTGGATTCTGGGGCAAGGGCAATTCCAGTTCGGTTGATGCTCTGGTAGAACAGGTCAACGCTGGCGCATGTGGACTCAAGCTACATGAAGACTGGGGTACGACGCCATCCGCCATCGATACGTGTCTGCGCGTCGGCGACGATATGGATGTGCAGGTGCTGATTCACACCGACACCCTGAACGAGTCTGGATTCGTTGAGACCACTCTTGATGCCATCAAGGGGCGCACCATTCATGCCTATCATGCGGAAGGCGCTGGCGGCGGCCATTCTCCCGATATTATCAAGGTGTGCGGACAGCTGAACGTGCTGCCGTCTTCCACTAACCCAACGCGGCCGCTGACGGTTAACACCATCGATGAGCACCTCGATATGCTGATGGTGTGCCATCACCTCGACCCACGCGTTCCGGAAGACATAGCCTTCGCCGAAAGCCGCATCCGTAAGGAGACCATCGCCGCAGAGGATATCCTCCACGACCTCGGTGCCATCAGTATGATTTCATCAGACAGCCAGGCCATGGGGCGTGTCGGCGAGGTGATTATCCGCACCTGGCAGACAGCGGATAAGATGAAGCAGCAGCGAGGTCGATTGCCGGAAGAGACTGGTGATAACGATAATTTCCGGGCCAAACGCTACATCGCCAAGTACACGATCAACCCTGCTATTGCGTCCGGGATTTCGAGGCATGTGGGTTCGTTGGAGGTCGGCAAACTAGCGGACATATGCCTGTGGACACCGGCCTTCTTCGCTGTGAAGCCTGACGTGATAATCAAGGGCGGCACCATAACCGCAGCGATCATGGGCGACCCCAACGCATCGATACCCACACCGCAGCCAACGCACTATAGGCCCATGTTTGGAGCCTACGGAGGTGCAAAGGCTGCCAGCTCGATTACCTTCCTATCGCGGGCTGCAATGGAGCACGGCATACCTGATGAGCTAGGCCTTAAGAAGCAAACGCTGGCCGTAGCTGGCACTCGAAACATCAACAAGCTATCTATGATTCACAACGATGCGTTGCCGGAAATAGAGGTCGACCCTGAGACCTACGAAGTGCGAGCAGGCGGGGAACTGCTAACCTGCGAGCCTGCGTCGGTGCTTCCACTCGCCCAGCGCTACTTCCTGTTCTAGAAGATGAATAGTCCAGAGCTATACAGACTGATATCGTGGTTGTCACCATCTTTTCCTGTTGGCGCGTACACCTTTTCCCACGGGCTGGAGTATGCCGCTGATGCAGGCCTGGTTTCCAGCTCGACGGAGCTTCAAGACTGGATCGAGACCGTCCTGCGCTATGGCACGGGACGAGTGGACGCCATGTTAATTCGTGCCGCCTACGACGCTTCCGAAGAGGAGCTACAGGACATTATTGAGCTTGCTTCCGCTATGAAGGGCACCTCTGAACTCTCGAAGGAGAGCCGCTCTCAAGGTCAGGCGTTCGCAAAGACCGTCGCGTCGGCTTGGCATTGCGATTTGAGTGGCCTTATACAAGGCGAGGGCATTGAAGCCCCGTATTCTGTGGCTGTCGCTCTGGCTTGCAAGGGCAGCAACATACCTGTCGCCAGCGTGTTGACGGCCTACCTGCACGCGTTCGTCTCCAACCTGGTGTCCGCCGCCATGCGCCTCATTCCCATTGGCCAGACGGATGGACAGAAGATTATTGCGGGCATGGCTGACGTCGTTGCCGAGGTAGTCGACGACGCAATGCGATCTCCCATGACGGACATAGGATCTTCCACACCCATGGTGGATTGGGCGTCGATGCAACACGAAAGCCAACACACGAGGCTATTTAGATCATGAAAACGAGTAGCAAGCGTCCGATACGAATTGGAGTCGGCGGCCCGGTGGGCTCCGGCAAGACCGCACTGATAGATGCGCTATGCAAACGGATGCGGGGCGATACGGAGCTAGCGGTCATAACCAACGACATATACACGAAAGAGGATTGCGAGTTCCTGATCCGCAGCGGTGCCCTCACGCCAGAGCGAATCGAGGGTGTTGAGACGGGGGGATGTCCTCACTCTGCCATCAGGGAAGACGCTTCCATCAACATTCAAGCCATCGATAACATGGTACGCAATTTTCCTGATCTGGATCTGGTGTTTGTGGAGTCTGGCGGCGACAACCTCTCTGCCACATTCAGTCCCGAGCTGGCCGACGCAACTATCTATGTGATCGATGTGGCTGCTGGTGACAAGATCCCTAGAAAGGGAGGACCGGCAATTACCCGCTCTGATTTGCTGATAATAAACAAGACAGATCTGGCGGAATTGGTTGGGGCTAGTCTGGAGGTGATGGCTGTGGATGCCAAGGCCATGCGGGGCGAACTGCCTGTCGTCTTCACGAACCTCAAGAAGGGTGATGGACTGGACGAGGTTGTGGACTTTATCAGGAAAGCACTGGTAGGTTTATCGAAGACAGCCAGCTAGCGTCGGCCCAACTCTTGTTTCGGCGCTGCCTATTCTATTAGCGGCTGTCTAGTATTTCCCTAACCTTCTCGGCCAAAGTAGTCGGCGTGAATGGCTTCTGTATCATTGCGTTATTGTCATTAAGAACATCCTGTTGGAGCATGTCGTCGTCTGTGTAACCTGACATGTATAGATTGTTGGTTTTCGGGTGCGTCTCTCGGAACTTCTCAACAAGCTCTCTTCCTCCCATTACAGGCATAACCACGTCAGTGATCAGAATATCGAAGTGACCTGCAGGATGTGTCGACAAAATCTCGAGAGCAACCTTATCATTGGTGGCCTCCACAACTTCGTAGACCTGGTTACCCAAAATGGTTGTCGCCACACGCCTAACAATAGGTTCGTCTTCTACAAGTAGGATGGTTTCCTTGCCTTCAGGTATGGCAAGCCCTTCCTCCTGACTTGCAGTCTCGCAGCATAATTATCGACATATTTGTTTGCCGTCTCCATGATCATTGTCCCGCCGTTGGGCATTGCGTCCCGGCTGTTGACAGCCAAGTTCATGAGCACTTGACCTATCTGCGCTCGGTCTACGAGAACGTTTACCAATTCAGGGTCTAAGGACGTCTCGATAATTATGTTTTCGCCTATCATGCGAGCCAGCAGCGTCTCGATCTCAGAGATTATGCTATTCAGATTGGTGACTTCTGGATTGAATATCTGCTGTCTGGAAAAGCCCAGGAGTTGCTTGGTGAGGTCAGCGGACCTCTCTCCGCCCTTCTTTATCTCCTCCAGGTGGACAGCGATTGATCGCCCTTTTTCTATGTCGATGGTTGCTAAATGGGTGTAGCTTAATATGGCGGAAAGCATGTTGTTGAAGTCGTGGGCAACCCCTCCTGGCAAAGTACCGACTGCCTCCAGCTTTTGCGATTGAAGCAGTTTCCTTTCTAGCTTTAGACGATCTGTTGTATCGCGCAGAATGACTGTAACAATCGCCCCCTCTTCATCGGCCAATTTAGATATCGACGCGTCAGCCGGAAACTCCTCTCCGTTTTTGCGCAAGCCGTAGATAGACAGAGGCCTCTCTTCTATCACTCGGGAGGTATCACCTGTTTTCTTGAAGTGTTCGATGTTTCCATGGTGATCGGCCCTGAATCTCTCGGGCATAAGAATATCTATTTTTTTGCCGAGGGCTTCCTCGACCGTATATCCGAACGTATTTTGCGCCCCGCTGTTGAAGAGAATGATGTTGGCTTGTGCGTCCAGGGATATGATGGAATCTTCAGCGATGTCCAGGATGTTTTCGAATCGCTCCTGTAATAGCCTGGCCGCGTTACCAGCCCGCTCAAGGTCGGCATTCGATTGCGCGTTTGCGATTGGTCCTGCGATTTGATTGCCGATTCGTTCGACAAGATACAAATCCCGCGATGAATAGGCGAAGGGTTTCTTGGAATGGACCTTGAGCGCGCCGATTACTTTGTCATCGATTCTCAAAGGGACGGCCATTGTGGACAGGAGTCCTAATCCCCTCACATATGACAGAGCGCTGTAGTCGTCCGTTATTCTTCCGTCCAAAGCGGACTGTATGAGTATGGGGGCGTTCAATAAAGCCACAGCGCCGGTAAGGGTGGACTCGAATGTAAATCCTTCTTGACTGGTGGTCGTTTCAGTTCCGCTGGCAAAGCTGTCCAATATCCTCCGCTCTTCTAGATTGACGATATTGATTGAAACCCGGTCACATTGCAAAATTTGATTCTGGCTTCGGGCAATCTCTTCGAACACATCCGGCAAGTCCGATGAAGATGTAGCCTTACGACCGATTTCCGAGAGGATTTCGCGGTCTTTCGACTCGTGCTCCAGCTCTTCATGGAGCCTGTAATTAGAGACGGCGCCGGCAATTTGTATGGCAATGCTTTGTGCAAGAGATAAGTCATATTCTGTGAAGGTATCGGATTTGAAAGAGGACACTATCATCAGCGCAGCTTTGTTCTCGCGAATGTCCAGTGGCGAGAAAAGAAACGATTTGAAACCCTCCTCTATTCGGCGTTCCATGGAGGGGCAGTTCAAGGCTAACGAATTGATTGAAGGCCCTTGCATTATAGTTCCCGTCATACGGCCGACAATGTCTCTTGTAAAGGAACTGCCAACCGAGAACGGTTGTCGGGCTGGCCTACCAGGCACCTATGCACCTTTTGAAAAAAGGTTTACAGCCATTCCGCTTTCGACCTCATATTCGGTAATGGCTATCCTGTCGAAATGTAGGAGCTTTCTTACCTTATTAGCGAAGAGATCGAAGACCTTGTCAATGGCGGGGGACGAACTGATGATTCGCCCAGCTTCAGCCAGCAGAGCGCGCTGTTCGGATTCTCGCTTTACGTGATCATGGAGTTTGGCCGTTGCAACGGCGCCGGCAAGCAATGATTTTAGACCGATCTGGCGCGAAGGCCCAAAGAAAGGGAAGGAGCCGCTTTCTGACTCGGTGTGGTTAATACTTTCCTTGTGGTCTATCAGGTACTCTGTAAACGATCCAGGTAGGGCAAATCATTCGCCTTTTCCTGCACTGGGTAGACCTGTTCCCTCTCCGTATGGCTTGGAATATTCGCCGTCCTCCTCGTGCGGGACAGTGATAGCGAATCGATCGTAGGGCAACAGGTTGCCGATCTCGTGAGCGATGCTGCTATAAACGTTGTTAATGTCCAGGGAGGAATTAACTATGTTTCCTATTTCAGCTAGTGTGGAACGCTGTGCCCAGAAGCTTCGGACCTCGCTTTCCATGCGCCTTAGCTCGGACTGGTCCCGAATTATTGCGGTGCGCCCTATGGGCCTTCCTGACTCATCCAGCATTAGAACTACAGTTATTTCAGATTCGAAGGATTCGCCGTTCTTTCGCTGCCTTAGTACCTGTCCCTTGCAAACATGATTCGGTGCGGCGAGAATCATTTCGATTGAGATTTGGGTGGCGGCCTCCGGTACTACAACCGATATGTGCAGGCCCAGGAATTCGTCTCGTTGAAAGCCATAAGTTAAATTGCTGGCGGCATTGGCGTAGACAACTATGCCGTTCATATCAATGATATGAGCGGCGTCACCCAGCACATCATATGCGGGGGTAAGTTGCCTTAAGGCATCATCTAAGTCTTTGACATTAGCCATTTGTTGGCCTTTGATGACAAGTACAAGTAGATGAGACAGCTAAAATAAGACTATATCTTATTAATTAATACATAGTCAAAAATAAACACATTAATGCCGAAAAATAACAATTATTCGTAAGTTAACAAGGGATTGTGTGGCGTGGAGCTCTTTAACGTGTAGCGATTTTCCATTTGCGACGCTTGATTGGTCGGTGCAAGGAATATTCTGAAGGGTCAACTGAAGCGATATCGCCGGTCAACAATGGGCGTTAAACCGGTGAAATATTGAAGCGAACTTAGCTTAATTAGTGCGGTGACTATCTCGCTATGCTTGAGTTCGTTGCTTGAACTCTTCTTTAGCGGCGGCCAGCAGGCTAGGGTCCGACAGAATGTCACACGCAGTCAAGGCCAGGGCTTTGGCTACCGATATGGCGACGTCCTGAGCATAGTTGGTCTTCGCGGCTGCTGCCATAGCCAACGAGTGCGCGGGCACGGGCTCCGTCGCCACCGCGAACTTGGCATAATAGGATGGCATGACCTGACTGACGTTGCCAAAGTCCGTCGATCCGCCAGCTACGTTCTCACCAGGGATCGAATTGATGACTTTCAGTCCTGAAGCGTCTGCATTGGCCAGAACGGACGCCGACAGGGCCACGTTCGGAATCACGTTTTCGTACATGGGCTGTTCAGGCACGACCTTTAACTCGGCGCCCGTCATTTTCGCGGCACCTTCTGCGACAGCGAGGACTTTCTCCACCACATACTCAAGGTATTTTCTGTCCGTGCACCTCAGCATGAAGTTGGCAGATGCAAAATCAGGCACTACATTCGGGGCCTTGCCGCCGTTCGTGATGATGCCATGAATTCGAACATCGCTACGAAGGTGCTGGCGCATGGCGTCTATTCCAGTGAACAGGTGTATCACGGCGTTCAGCGCATTTATTCCTTCGTGAGGCACTCTTGCTGCGTGCGCCGCCTTGCCTGAGTACTCGAAGGTGTAGCCGATCATGGCAAGACTCCAGGTCTCCTGCTGGGGAATCACCGTCTCAATAGTGGTGCGGTTGGAGGCTGGATGCGACGACAGACTAACGTCTATGCCCTCGAACGCACCGGCGTCCAGCATCTTGATCTTTCCTCCGCCTCCCTCTTCGGCCGGAGTGCCGAGAACGACTATCTTGCCAGGAAGTTCGCCCAACGCGGCCATTGCGCCGATACCTGCACCGAGATTCGAGATCGCGATGAGGTTGTGACCGCAACCATGCCCAATTCCAGGCAGCGCGTCATATTCGGCGAGAAAGGCCACCGTGGGACCGTCGCCACCTGAACCGTTTAAAGTGGCCCTGAAGGCAGTCTCCACTCCGCCGACGCCCCGTTCCACCTCGAAACCGTACTTCTCCAAAGCCACACACAGTGCGTTGCAAGAGTAGTGCTCTTCGAAGTTGAGTTCGGGATGCGAATGAATGTCCATGCTAATGCTGACCAGGTCGTCCCGGGCCTGATCGATGACGTCGGTTACTTTGCTTACGTATGACCTGTTCATTGTTCACTCTCAACTGTTTTTATATTTACTGACCGAATTGCCCGCTACGGAAGTCTCGCCTCATTGGCATTAAACCTACTTAATATCTCATCAGGCAGTCAGGAAATTACGCAGACCTCGTGGTCAGACACACTGGGAACTTCAAATTTGACCCAGCCTGAATCTGTCGAAGAGCTAAGTTCCTGCTCGGCCACTAGAAGTTTAACGGCGTTGCCTGAAACACCTTCCGTCAAATTGATCTCCACCTGAAATGGCCATACGGAGATGAACTCGTGGACAGGCGTTCGCCATGTGCCCGCGCTGGTCAAATTTACCATATGCAGCACAAGCCTGCCTTCCTGCCGGTACAAGTGGCAATCAACCAGGCCCTTCCCGTCGACCTTCAGCGGCACGGTGTCTTTGGACGCCCAGCGTACCAGGTTTGCCAGCAGGTCGCCATGGTCCGGGAGGTTGTATCGGCCGAAGCAGAAGTCGACGCTGGCCGGTGAGTAGGCCACCCTGGCATTGCCCTCTTCCTGCAGTACCAGCGCGGCCTCTGGCGATTCTGGTTCGCGAATCCAAGAGGTCTCTGGCGGGAATATTGGGAACGGCGGGATGAACGTCAAAGGAACGGTGTTGGATTCGTCGACGGTCACGATCTCCAACCTGCCTCCGAATGGCAAAATGTCGGTCTCATCCAAGCCGTCGAAAGCGGGATGTCGCTTGTCTTTGATTCCAGTCTCTGCGGGAGACACGGGGCCGTACACGCCGTCACGGACTGAATCCGTGATTCTCAGGTAGGTGTGCTGGCTGTACTCTTCCCAGTCCTGCGTTGGCGGAACAAGGCTCCCAACATGTTTTTCAGTAGCATGGGCTCCGAAAAGATCGGCCAGGGCAAAGTCGCCTCTGCGATTCCCTAGCTCGTCATAGAGGCTGCTTTCGCCAGTGGCTACCAGGCCTCCGCCGCCTTTCACGAATCGGCGAATCGCTTCGCACTGGTCGTCAGTGAGCGCACCCATGTTTGGCAGAATCAGCGTCGAGATCTTGTCCGCGTCGCGGTCGATGTGGTCGGCATGAATGGGCATGTATGGTATGCGCGCCCGTATCATGGCCTGCATGAAGCCCTGGTAAGGCACTATTGTGCGGGGCTCGCCTTCGTCACGACCAAAGAAGTCTACGTTTTGCTGAGACCAGACCAGGCCGACAGGAGCGATGGGTTTCCGGTCGACAAGGTACTCTTCGTTGCTCTCGTACCATGTCATCAGTGACTCTGCCGTGCGGTACTGTCGGCGGTCTTCGTGGTAGGCGCTGATGTGATGCCACCATGGCTGAATCGTCCCTGCGAAGGCCTCAACGGTCCACATGCGAGCCTCCGGCTCCGGTCTGCTGGACAGCCTAAAGGTCGGCTCTCGGCTCTGGTACATCGCAAGAGATTCTGGAATCAGCTTATCCCAGCCGATTAGGCCATGAATGAGCTTTCCAAAATCGCCATTGCTTTGAAATCCCGAAGAGCTCAGTCGAGTCTGCGAGTCCAACATCACTATTTCGGAACGCTCAGCGATGCCCTTGTAATCGCGAAAGCGCTGGGACTGATGGAGCAGACTGCCGGAATTCATGCCCATCCACAGGCAGTGCTTTCCGCCGACCTGCTTCGTAACCTTGTTGTTAATATCCCAAATCTCGAGCCTGCGCTGGTAGTTCCACTGAATCCATTCGCGATATACAGGATTGTTCCAGTTCACGCTCTTGGGCAGGGATACTGAATGTGTGTTTTGAAAGCTTCTGGCACAGCTGTCGCAGTAGCAGATCTAGTCTCTGGTGAGACCGCTCCAGCTGTTGTCGGCAAATCCGTCGGGCTGGTAGCGCTGGATTATCTCCGTGAGCACGTCCGGCAGGAACTGGTCGTAATATGGCCCATGAACGCATGACACGTAAAAGGGGCCTGCCATGTACGGCTCGCCGTTGGCATCTCGGGTGAACCAGTCGGGATGTTCTTTGAAGAACTTATCATCTGCCCGGTTGGAATCCATCCTGGCCAGAACGGCAAGTCCATCTTCCCTGGCCAGCGCGTTTATTTCGCCATAGAGGTCTCTATCGCCAAGGAACTCAGCCCGGTGCTGTAGGGAGAACTTACTTGGATAGAAGGCGACAATCCCGCCAGCGTTAATAATGACGCCTTGAACGCGGGTACGACGCCAGTGCTCCCTCCACCATTCGCTATCGTAGCGGGCAGGGTCTAGCTCTGTCAGATTTGTCTGCCCCCAACGGTAGGTTCTCTTGTACCAGGGTTGCTTGTCCTGTTCCGTCATGCTGGTTCTCCGAATTTAAAAGATTTTTAACTATATTGTGGGGGGCGAGGTGCATTAATTACACCCATGTCTGAGTAAGCCGTAACGGCACAGGGCAGGATGTCCCGAAGGCCGAGAAGCAAATAAGTTAAGACGACAGGGTTGTCTCTTGATCTCTACTCTATATGACTGGTCGCGTTTCATAAAACTTCGCCTGCTGCTGGTATGTGTACGCAGCCCGGAACACTGTTGGCTCGTCGAAGGGCTTGCCTGCAATTTGCAGTCCAACTGGCAGCCCGGCTGACGTGAAGCCGCACGGCACCGAGATGGCTGGCATTCCCGTCAGGTTGTATGGCCCGGTAAAGCTGGGAGTTCGTGATGTCGTCAATGCGTCCTTGGTGAACGTGTCGAATCGCGGAGCAGTGGTCGACATGGTGGGTGACATTACCACGTCTACCCGCTTCAGGATGTCTGCGAATTCCCGCTTCAACACGTTTCGCACCCGCTGAGCCTGAACGTAGTCGGCTGACGAGAACAGGCCGCCCGTGCGGAATCTGTCTCGCACCATATCACCGAATAGCTCCGGCTTGTTTATCAGGTTGTTGCGGTGGTAAGTGAAGGCCTCGCTCAGCATGATGACTGGCTGCGATGCGCCAGCGTGGTCCAGCATAGGCGCAGATACCTCTTCGATAATCGCGCCCATGGATTCGAAGGACTTGATGGCGGCATCAGCGATGGTCTTAACCTCGCCGTTTATCCGCTCGTCCTCAGAAAAGAAGAAGTGCCTGGGAACCCCGATGCGGAGGCCCTTCACGTCTTCCCTCATGGATGACATGTAGTCGGGGACAGGCGCTCGACTGCTGGTCGGGTCTTTGGGGTCGTGACCGGCGATGGCCTGCAGCATTATGGCTGAGTCTTCCACCGTCCACGTTAGCGGACCGCAGTGGTCCAGGCTCCAGCTAAGAGGCAAAACTCCGTAACGACTCACTCGCCCGTAAGTGGCTTTGATGCCTGCGATGCCGCAGAACGCCGCCGGGCCGCGTATCGAGCCGCCGGTGCAAGAGCCCAGCGTTCCCATGGCCAGACCCGCCGCAATGGCCGTTCCCGAGCCGCTGCTGGAGCCGCCCGGAATGTGCTCCAGGTTCCAGGGATTCTTAGCGAGAGGGAATCCGTTGCTAGGGTCAGGACCTCCCAGGGCGAACTCGTGCATGGCCAGCTTGCCAAGCAGGACTGCTCCCGCCTGACCTAGCTTCGCGGTTGCGGTCGAATCCTCGGTGGGCACACGATCGGACAGGACCTTTGAGCTGCTCGTCGTGCGCACGCCCTTGGTGTCGTACAGGTCTTTGAGCGCAATGGGAATGCCGTGCAGCGCGCCACGATATTCGCCGCGCAGGATTTCAGCCTCGGCATTACGGGCATCTGCCATGGCGCTGTCGTGCATCACGGTTATGTAGGCCTCTAGCTTGCCATCCAGTGCGTCGATGCGATACAGGAACGCCCTGGTCAGCTCCACAGGCGACAGCTCACCGGACTTTAATAGCTTTCCGGCCTGCGTTATTGTCAGGTAGTGCAGTTCAGTCATCGTGATCCCCTATAACTTTGGTTCCCAGTCTGGAATGTAGGTGAGGGCCAGATCCTCTGCGTCGAGGTCGAGCGCCTGCATGGCCTCCACAGGACCCATGTATATTTCGTAAGTAGGCTTCAGGTGCTCCAACTCCTCAGAGCTGAGGCTCATGCCCGCACGCCGGACCAGCGTCGCGAACTCTTCCAGCGATATGCTTGTCTTGTCACTCATGCGTCTTCTCCTTGATATCAGTTTCGGGCTCTATTACGGCCCCTCTTCGTAGTACTGGCGTGGCGAGCGTGGTGCGAAGGGCTGGTATGGGAACTTCATTAAGGCCTCTTCGTCGAGATCTATGCCCAGGCCCGGAGTCGTAGGCAGCTTGATATAGCCGTTCTCCACTTCGAAGGGTGGGCTGGCTACCTGCTTGCCAAATTCTTCTAGGCTCACGAAGTACTCGGTGATGAGGAAGTTGGGCATGGCCGCCGATACATGCAGCGTCGCTGCTAGGCCGATGGTCGTGCTGTTGTAGTTATGCGGAGAGACTGCCACGAAGTAAGGCTCGGCCATGGCGGCGATCTCTTTAAGCTCCAAAATCCCGCCCACGTTACAGACGTCTGGGTTGATGATGTCCGCCGCCTGCTTCTCGAAGATTTCACGGAACTCGAATTTCGTGTAAAGCTCTTCGCCTGTCACCACGGGTATGTTGATTTCCCGTTTGGCCGCGGCCAGCGCATCGATGTTCTCTGCCAAAACAGGCTCCTCATACCAGAAGGGCTCGTACTGCTCGATCTCCCGCGCGATCTTCACCGCATGCATGGGGGCGAGCCGACGATGCATCTCTATAAGAATGTCGATGTCGGGCCCAACCGCCTGCCGAACTGCGCGAACGTTTTCTACCGCCGCACGTTCTACGTCCTTACCAACAAAGGTCCGCCACGGCCCAGGGATAGGGTCGAACTTCATAGCGGTAAAGCCCATCTCCATGACCTGCTGCGCCTTCTCGGCCAGGGCATCCGGCGTCTTTGCGCCTTCGGACCAGCCATTGGCGTACACACGAATCTTATCGCGGCATGCACCGCCGATCAGCTTGTGCACCGGCACACCCATGGCCTTGCCGGAGATGTCGTGCATGGCGTGGTCGAGCCCGCTGACGGCGCAATAGAGGTCCATCGACCCGCGCCTTCCGGCAAAGTCGTCGTACACCATCTGCGTGAAGTGCTTGATGTTGGTCGGGTCGCGGCCTATGAGGTAGCGCTTCAGCGCGTCCACGTGCGCCGTGATCTGCACATCGCGGTCAGCCTGCGTATAGCACTCGCCCCATCCGTGAATCCCCTCATCGGTCTCAATCTTCACGAAGCAAAGGTTCTTGCCCCTGCCCGGGTGTGCCAAAAATGTCTTAATGTCGGTAATTTTCAAGTTAGTCCTCCGGTTTAGTTCTGGGTTTTTAGTTTTTAGTCTTGTTTGTAATGTGTTCAGCATTTTCCTGACCTCAGTGATTTCAGTCGACAGATGGTCGAACTCACTTTCGGATAAGAAATTTAGATCGTGAGCAAGGATGAAGTGGTATTGCAGTTCGCTGGCCGAGCCTGATGCGATCGATAGGAACCGTCCTAATTCTGCGTTACCGTTTCTTCCGCAGCCTTCAGCTATGTTTGCAGGTATGGATGCCGACGCTCGCCGTATTTGGCTGGTAAGACCGTAAATTTCATGTTTTGGAAATGAGGCGGTCGCTTTGTAACAGTCCAATGTTAGCAAGTGGATTTTCTCCCAAACCTTCAGTTTCCTAAAGTCCTGCCTATTTCGCCTACACCCGCCAATAGAAAATTCAACTCTCAGCCCTGGATAAAAAACTAATTACTAAGAACTAACCACTAATGACTATTGCGCTGTCCAGCCTCCGTCGATGACCAGCTCGCTGCCTGTGACGTAGGACGACTCGTCGGAGGCCAGGTACAGGGCACCGTTGGCGACCTCTTCCGGTCTGCCGAAGCGTCCCATGGGTATACGAGACACCATTAGGGCATAGTTATCTGGCTCGCCTCGCCGTTTCTCAGTCATGGCCGTGACGATCGGGCCGGGGTGAATCGAGTTCACGCGGATGCCCTCCGGCGCGTACTGAATGGCCGCCGCCTTCGTGAATATGCGTACGGCGCCCTTGGAGGCCTGGTACTGTGGGCTGCTGATGTCAGTACCGACCAGTCCCAACTGCGACGAGATGTTGATGATGGAGCCGCCGCCGGTCTTCTTCATCTCGACAATGGCGACCTTGGTGCCGAAGAAAACACCCTTGGCGTTGATGTCCATCGTCTCGTCCCACTCCTCGACGGTGGTGTCCTCGACCTTGCTGCCGCTGCCGCCTATTCCGGCGTTGTTCAGCATGATGTCCAGCTTGCCAAACTTGGCGATAGTCGTTGCCATAGCCTCGTTCCAGTCGGCCTCGCTGGTAACGTCCAGGTGCAGATACAAGCACTGGCCGCCCGTCTCGTTAATCTCGGCCTCTACCTTTTTGCCGTCGTCGTCAAGGATGTCTGCGATCACTACGCTGGCGCCCTCTTTGGCGAAGAGCTTGGCCTCCGAGGCGCCCATGCCCCTGGCTCCGCCGCTGATGAACGCTACTTTGCCTTCTAGTCTCATGTCACTCCTCCAGTGTCGTCTGGTTAGTTTAGGGCTTGCCCTTCGACGAGCTCAGGGCGAATGATGTCGGGTGTCCACGCTCGTGGCGAGTGCCGATTTCATTGAGCATCCTCGGCTGCGTCGGGACCTGTCATCGAATCTTGTTATTAGTCGAACGCCGTTTCTGCCTTTGCCAGGACCACATACCTGTCCGCGTCCTCTTGCAGAAGCAGGCGTTGCTGGACCATGTCTTGCCCTACCTTTTCGATGGCCTTGACGTAAGTTTCTTTTGAGCCGTATCGCTCCTCAAGTGAATGTCGGTGATCGCCGGTCTCGTCGCGCTCGGCCTTGGTGCGCGCGAAGGGCAGGTAGCTACCGACCAGCCCCGCCAGACTCTTTTCCGCGGAGCCTATGGGTCGGTAATTCCAGCCGGTGTATGTTGCCAGCGGCACCTGGACATGCGGCGTGCGAATGCCAGGAACTTCGTTGCCGTCGCCATCGACCTGCGGCACCAGCACCTGGTATTCGTTGCCAAAGTCTTCTTTAGGCGGCTCAGCGATGATGCCCTTTTCGAAGTCTGGTCCGTGGTCCTGCAAGAATAGGCGGTTTGCGCTGTCCGGATGAGTAACGCCGGGGACCTCTGGGAAATTGCCCTTCGCTACCTCCACAGGGACGGCCGTTTCTGAGGCTCTGCTAGGTATCCGGCTATCAGGTGGCTCTGTGCCGTCGGTGGCCCAGGCATCCAGCGCGTCGAGAAGCGCTCGTAGCAAGGGCGACGTGTTTAGCGGATTAGACGGGTACTGGTGGTTACCCTTTGAAGGGCCCTTGGCCAGCGGGTCAGCGCTGTGCTGCGAGCCCGCGAAGCAGAATATGCGAACGTTATCTGGTTGCGGTATGTCGTTGCCCATCGAGTCCATGTGCGACAGCGATGCCCGACGCTCCCAGTACTCTGCAGACGTCTGCGTATGGATGATAAGGGGGTCCGTATCCGGCCTTTTGAGAATCCCGTCGGTCTTGCCGGTTAAAAGATCCGTGGTTTCCGGGTAAGAGAACGGGAACTGGTCGCAAGGGTAATTGTGGTGGAAGTGCTGTCTTGGGAAGCGGTCAGGCTGGGCGAAGCGATAGTTGAGAACTATGCGTCCGCCGCCTGCGACGTGAGGGGACACAGCCTCGAACACCTGGTGTCCATCAGTGTCAGCGTTGAAGCCTCGGTAGACAAACTCCCGCAGAAAGCGCCCGCTCTGGGACCGACCCCATGCGTAGGCTTTCTCAATGCCTGTGCCGTTTTGGCGTAACGGATTGGCCACGCCACTCTCGTCCTGCAAGTCGCTACAGAGGAAAGAGATCAGGTCTCTGAGGCCAGCCAGTCCCAGGCCCATGACCTTGGGGTTTTGCGCCGGGTAGATCAGGTCGTATATCCAGCCAGGACGAAAGCCGTCTTCTAAGTAGACGTTACGGCTGGACTCGGTGAGGCTGCCATCGCTGCTCTGAATCGAGAAACTCCACTTCTCCGGCGGGATGGCGACCTTGTCGTCGTAGGGATACTCGCGCATGGTGAAAGTGGACTTAGTCGGGTCCGTGTCGGCCGCCTCGTAGCTTTCGGCGTAGTCGGCTGCGGATAGTGGTCTGTGGCGGACCTCCGGCGTCTCGATGATGAACTCGGAACGCACGTCTGCCGTGATAGGCGCGCCGTTATTCGTGGCGACCGGCAGCCGCATAGCTAGCTGATCGTTGATGGGCAGAACGTCTCCTTGCCAGCCCGACCATATTATGGAATAGCCGCGTCGCATTAGGAAGCCGTTGCCTGCGTTCTCTTCCGTGATTGGCCTGTTGCTATGAACGCCGTCGTTGAAGAACTGAAGGATGCGCTTGTTGCCCCGATTGTTGACGTCGTAGATTAGCCGCCCGTTGCCACGATTGAGGTCGGTGGGACGCAGTATATATAGGTCAGTCGAGTACTCTACGAGACCGTCGGCGTTTCGCGGAGCCAGCTTTAGATCGACGATATCTGCGTTGGCCGGATCATTGGGGTCGATGGCAAAGGCAACGCTGCCCTCGATGGCTTCGTATGAGCCAACGTCACCGAAGGTCATGCCGTCGCCAAAGGACTTCTTGGACCGAATATCTAGCCTGACCTGACTGCGCATTTTTTGTCCTTTCCGTCTGCGTGGGAATTACCCTACTGGTGATCTAGTTGATCGAATTAAGGCCGACATAGTTTATTCAAAAGGTCAGGAACGGTTTTGGGATAGGTAATTCTTGCAGCCGTCAAGGAAAATGTTGGCGGCTCGAACCGATGCCATGACGTCCTCGGCCATCTGCCTGCCCGCCGCATGAACGAGCTCCTTTACCTTGGTCTCGAAGGCCTGCACATCGGGGTGGTTGGGCTGACCCTGCAACCCCATGGACTGCGCGATGTCCTGAGCGCCCGACGTGAACAGGTCGATACCCTCCACTGACAATATATCGTCAATATTGTTCAGCACCTCAGCGTCTTCAAGCTGGGCGATGACGAGGATGTTGTTGTTGGTGTGCTCCATGTAGGCTGGGCCGGACTCGAAGCTGCCATAGTATGCGCCGCGCCCGGAGCCGAAGCTGCGTTTGCCCCTGGGCGTGTATCTACAGGCGTTGGCCAACTGCTTAGCGCGGTCGCCGTTGATGATGTGTGGGCCTGTGACGCCCATGATTCCGCGATCCAGAAACCGCAGTATCGTAAAGTCTTCGATGTTGGGCACTCGGGCCATAGGCGTCATGCCCAAGGCACTGGTTATGCGGCAAAGGTCGTCCAGCATGTCCACGGTGAATGGGCCGTGTTCGCTGTCGAAAGTCACGAAATCGAAACCGGCCATGGAGGCCAACTCAATCAGCGTCGTCGACGGGAAGGAAAAGTTGCAGCCGTAAGCCATCTGGTTCGCCTGCATCTTGGTGACTACATTGTTAACTCTCATCATCTGGGCCTTGCACTCTCCTTACTGATATGCGGGGTCGCGGCGCTATTGTATTGCATGCTCAATCGCCATTCAACAGGCAGCACGCACCGGTCTATTAGCGGGAGAGCGGGCCGGTATTCACGCTGTATGTTAAGCTTTCGCTGTGATACCCTCCGTCGAGATTAGCGGCGAATTTGGAGGAGTTGTAATGCGTGTTTTACTCGTAGCCACCAATCAGACTGATCGGTTCCAGGACCGGATGGTCGTGCGGCCGGTGCCGATTGGCTTGGCTTACCTCGCCGCCAGTGTGGATGAGTCTCGTCATGAGATGCGCGTGCTGGACCTCATGTTTGCCGAGGACGGCGCTGATGAGGTCGAGGCTGCGGTCAAAGACTTTCAGCCGGATGTTGTTGGCCTGTCCATACGAAATCTGGATAACCAGAGTTACTTCAACCCCGTGTCCAATCTTCCTGCAGTAAGGGAAGTTGTTCAGCGCATTCGAGCGCAGGGCAAGGCCACTATCGTCTGCGGTGGGCCAGCCTTCAGCATACTGCCGGCGAACTGTCTCGAATACGTCGGCGCAGACCTGGGGGTGGTTGGCGACGCTACGCAGGCCTTCGCCCAGTTGCTGGATAGGCTTCAAAATGAGGCCCCCTACACGGACATACCTGGCCTCGTCTATCAGAAAGATGACCAGACGATTGTTGAGGAGGGCAGCTTCTCATCGACCTTCGAGGTTAAGCCCCGGTTAGACCTGTTTGACATGAAGAAATACGACGGATCTGGATTTGGCGTCGGTGTGGTAACCAAGTTGGCTGCCGCCTACTATCCTAAAGAGGGCGATACGACGTGGCACACTGGTGAGGACCGACGCGTAAGGGATGCTGCCGTGGTCCTGGACGAGATCAGAGGGATACAGGAGAAATTTGGCATCCGAAAGTTCTTCTTCATATCATCAGGGTTCAACGTTCCACCTGAGGATGCCAAGCAGCTATGCAAGGCGATCATCGACGCCGACCTGGACATTCGCTGGAACACAGGAATTCGCCCCAATGACTTCGACGGCGAACTGGCCGAACTGATGAAACGGGCGGGGTGCTCGTTGACTCTTCTCAACGAAGGCAGCGCCACTGCCGAAGACCTTACATCACGCCTGAACCAGCTTCGCGAAACCTTAACCATATGCAAGTCTGTGGAACTGCCATGCACGATGAACGTCGGCTTCGGACTGCCTGGAGAGACAGAGAAAACAGTAAACGAAAAGCTGGAATTCCTTAGAGAAACCCAGCCTGTCTTCGTGGTATTGAGGGTTGGGAACCGCCTGCTCCCGTACTCGACGCTGTCCCGCATCGCCATAGAAGAGGGCTTGATTGCGAACGAAGAGGAGCTTCTGGAGCCCCGGTTCTACGTTAATGCTGCCGTCAAGGACTGGCTTCCCGAGCGCCTGCAAAAAGAGGCCTCAGAACACCCCCGCTGGAACGTAACGTAGGGCCGACCCTTCGACAGGCTCAGGGCGAACGTCTTTGGAGTGTACCTTTACGAGGTATTCCTGCTGGCGACGCGGCCAGTATTAAATGCTAACTCAATATGAAGAAAATCGACTTGATCAAAAGGGAAAGATATGAAAATAACAGACGTTAAGGCCTACGTTATCGAGACGGACTGGGACGATAGGCCCGGAGGCGACACGCCAAGGCTGCCGACTAAGAGGCAATTCATCTTTCTCAAAGTAGAGACGGATGAGGGCATAGACGGTTGGGGAGAGGTCACCAATTACCCTGGCCAGGTGGGCAACCGAGCCATCGGTCGCTACATACAGGAACTTAAGGTGTTCCTGGTGGGACAGGACCCGACGGCCATTGAGTACATATGGCAGCGCACCTTTCGACTGTTCACCTACACAGGCACTCGCGGAGCTACCACGGCGGCCATCAGCGGCATCGACATTGCCCTTTGGGACATCCTGGGCAAGAGCCTCGGTAAGCCTATATACGCGCTGCTAGGCGGGCCTGTCAGAGACCGCATCGCGCTTTATACCCATCCTCCTGAGCCTGCGACACCTGAGGCGGCCGTTGCGGACGCCAAGGAAATCGTCGCTTCCGGGCATCGGGCACTCAAGATGGACCCCATGATGCACTCTCTGCACGGCGGTATAAAAGACGGCAACATCACCTTCATGGATGGGGAACTGAGTCCGCAAGGTCTGGCGGAGGCCGTGGAAATCACCGCTGCCGTTCGTGAAGCCGTTGGCCCGCACATAGAGGTGCTGATCGACGCTCACGGCAGGTACAACGTGCCCACCGCGATTCAGCTAGCCAACGCGCTGGCGCCCTACAACATTCACTGGTTTGAGGAGCCGGTGCCTGTGGAAAGCTACTCAGCGCTCAAACAGGTCCGGGAGAAGATATCGTCGAGGATTAGCGTAGGCGAGCGGCTGCACACCAGGTTCGAGTTCGTTCCAATATTCGAAAACAACCTGGCAGACTACATCATGCCTGACGTAACCTGGACCGGAGGGATCAGCGAGCTAAAGAAGATATCTACCATGGCGGAGGCCTACTACATACCGGTGTCCCCGCACGACGCCAGCGGGCCGATCAACATAATGGCAGGGGCGCAGGTGATGATGACTGTTCCGAACTTCTACAAACTGGAGACCATTCGTTACGACCTCAGCGGATATAACAAGTTCATGGACGTGCCGCTAAACATACGCAACGGCGACCTGTACGTATCGGACCGGCCTGGATTGGGAATGAATCTTGATGAGGAATTTCTGAAAGCCCACGCCATAGAAGGCTTCAGGGAATGAGCGCAAAAACAGTTCACATGTTGTGGAAAGCTGCTATAATTTGACCTGTGATTTGGGCAGATAATGCGACACTGCATGTCATGGCTGTGAAGACTTGGGTTGCCATTGAAATTTAGGGCTCTCCAGCCCAGTAAAAGGGCAATAATCCCTTGACAGCTTCTGAGCAACTGTGATAATTTTCACCAGGCTGTTAACGCCAATCGCCGACAACGGCAGTATATGAGAAGTACGAGGCAAGTCGTTAAATGGATCCTTCGGCTCTTGGCCACCTCGAGTGGACCGAATTGGGACAATTGCTTACTTCGCTTTGGATCGTGGTCCTCTTTATAGTATTGTTTGCGGCGAATATCATCGTCGGTCACAATTTCCTTCCATCGTTCATCATGTCAGGACACGTACCTCAGGCTTTCCACAAGGCAAGAATTGCATTTTACGTTTTTGCGTTCACTTGCTTGGCTATTGCGGTTTACTACATTATTCAAGTCATAGGGCTGACCCACGGCGTTCTTCAGAGGTTCTGGCCCGATTATTACCTATAGGGAAAACCTACTTTGATACCTGGCGATTTTCAAATACGGAAACCTACGGGCAAGCAGCTAGCGTTGTTCGGCACTATGGGTGTCGTAAGCCTAGCCGCTCTTGTAGGAACGGTACTTGGGCTGATCTGGATGATTTCGGCCTGGATGGGCACACCCGTCATATTCGGATACGACGAAGGACCCACGCAGCCAATTGATTTCCCACACCCAACTCACGTTCAGGACTTGGGCCTGGACTGCACCTTCTGTCATAGGAATGTGACCGAGGGTGCAGCAGCCACGATTCCTTCGGCTGGCCTATGCCTGACCTGCCACGAAGTTGTGGGTGACGGACTGGAACAGATCGAAGATCTTCGGAAACAGGTCGCTGATGACCGTCCGATAGATTGGGTGCGCGTTCACCGTGTTCCCGACCATGTGCACTTCGTTCACGAGGCGCATATCAGAAGATTCTCTGGTGTTAAAACGATTGTTGAAGAGTGGACCGACATAGCTAATCCGTCGGTTGAGACAGAAATCAGGTTGGACGAGGCGCAAAGGATCGTGCGCGGCGCTAAAGTAGGCCAGACCATTGAGATCGCAGAGGCGCAGGTCTGCTCTGTATGCCACGGCGACGTTGGCAGCATGGCAATAGTAGAGCAGGTCCGTACGCTAAAGATGGCTGATTGCGTCGACTGCCACAGGGACAATGACGCCCCGACAGATTGCACAACCTGTCATTACTAGGCTCATTTCTAGAGGCTTTATTTAAAGAATGGCGATAACTCGAAGAAAATTTCTAACCGTTGTTGGTGGCTCCGCCGCAGGTGCGGTGGTGTTTCAGGCATGTGGCGTTCCGGCAGATGAGCTGCTGGTCCAGGCTCCCGTTGAGATGCCTGAGGACCTCGTCACCGGTCTGGATAACTGGTATGCCACGATGTGCCGCCAGTGTTCCACTAGCGAAGGTATCGTCGTTAGGGTCATGGAGGGTCGTGCCAAAAAAGTCGAAGGCAATGTGGACTATCCCATTAACGAGGGCAGTCACAGCGTACGATGTGAGGCAGGTCTTCAGGCGCTCTACCATCCGGACAGGATTCGCGGGCCGTTGGTTCGTGTCGGCGAGCGAGGTTCTGGTCAGTTCAGGGAGATAAGCTGGGACGATGCCAACGCGCGTCTTGTCCAGCAGTTGAAAAATTTACAGGACAGCGGTCGTCAGTCCTCAGTCGTATTTGCGACAGACCCTGTCGGTGGACATCTCGGTGGCATAGTTGAAAAGTTCGCCTCTGAATACGGCGCACGTCACATGGGTTATGAGCCAATGGAGCGCACCACGGTAAGGCGCGCAATTAAGCACGTGTTTGGTCAGGACAATATGCCTGACTTTGACATTGAAAATGCAAATGTGGTCTTGTCCTTTGGGGCAGACTTCCTTAACACCTGGGGTTCGCCGGTACGGTACGCCAGAGGCTATGGCGAGTTCCGCCAGGGCCATGATAGGGAGCGCGGCGATTTCATCCACGTGGACTCACGCTTCTCCATGACATCTGCTAACGCGGACCAGTGGGTTTACCTGAACCCTGGTTCGGAGGGTATTCTGGCCCTCAGCATCGCACATGAAATAATTCATGAAGGTCTCGCTGACGATGATGCTGCTCGAGCCCTGACCAACAACGGAAGTTTCGACATAGATGCTTTCGCTCCGGCCAAGGTTTCTGCCGCAGTCGGCCTTTCTGCTGATGACATACATGCTCTGGCGGTTAGGTTTGCTAGTCACGGCCCTTCGTTGGCCATTGGTGGCGGTCCCGCCGGCGCTTTCACAAATGGCTTCGCTAACTTGGTGGCCATATATTCGCTTAACCAGTTGGTTGGTAACGTGAATAAGCCAGGTGGGGTCATATTCAACCCGAAGTCACCTTTTGAAGAGGTACCGGTTACTGCCGGTGTGTCTTCCTTTGCGGAGTGGCACAGGCTAGCCGAAGAGATGAATGGCGGCGGAGTGCAGCTGCTTATGGTCCGAGATGCGGATCTGTGGCACGGCTTGCCGGACGCTACGGGCTTTAAGAAGTCCTCCTTCAACGTTCCGATGA
>CAUZQF010000001.1:0-35550 GCA_963581905.1 Dehalococcoidia bacterium | reverse complement strand
CGTAGACGTAGGGCCAACTTGCGTCCTGCGTCTGCCTCATCTTCGCCTTCTATTATCTCTACCTTCTGATCACTCACAGGAATAAAAAGCTCTGTCAGGGCAAGCTTGGGTGCCAATGCATCAGCATCCAAACTGAGATCTGCAGGCGAAAGTATCGTCGGTGTCTTCCGGCTAGCCTGCATGATGCCGCGCAGGTTGGGATACCTTGGTTCGCCCAACTCGTTGGTTACGGTCACAACGGCAGGAAGTTTTGTCTCAACAACCTCGTAGCCATCTGTGAGGGACCTCTGCACCGTGATGCCGCCGCCAGCCACATCAAGCTTCTGGGCTAACGAAATGCAAGGTAGGTTAAGCAACTCGGCCACACCCATGGCGACATGGGCCTGGTCCCAGTCTGACGCCTGCCTGCCGCAAAGGATCAGGTCGTACTCACCAACATGCTCAATGGTCTTGGCTAGAGCGGTTGCTGTGGCAAAAGCATCCAGATCCGAGACAGAATCATCTTGAACAAGGATGAGCTCATCGGCCCCCATAGAAAGTGGCTTCTTCATCACGTCCATGACGAAGTTGTTACCAACCGATATCACGGTAATTTTATCCACATCACCGTTGTCTTTTAGCCGTAATGCAGCCTCAACAGCGTTCTCGTCAAAGCCGTTGACGACTGGAGGAATTCCTTGGGCGGGTGTGACCTTATTAGAGTCTGGGTCAACCTTAAAAGCCGACGCTGGCGTTTCAGGATCCATAACCTGTTTCACGCACACGATAATCTTGATGCCCATTGAGTCCCCTTTTTTAATTCGGCGATGGATTGCCGATTTTGGCGCTTACTTAGGCCTACCTAGCAACCAGAGAAACCCGACTGTGTCTATTCGCCATGTAGCATTTAAATTGACCTTTTCAACTGAAGTCAATTTTAGGCCTTTCCCATTGTTGTACGAAGCGAAGTGGTTTGCAAGGATTTGTCAGCAAACACCACTTAATTGGCGTCAGGGCTTACCAAAACCTACCCTAGCTGTAACGGTAACTCTATTTCGTAAAGCCCTTTATATAGACAGGCTTTTTTGTGGCGAAAAATCACCAGTATAAATGAGCCACCAAAGCGAAGGTCACCGTCGACGATAGTATTAAGAACCACGGAATGTGTCAATTCCGATTGATCCAAAATACCACGCACCTAAACCGGTCAGCGCCTTCTATCATCCAAAAGTATTGAGATATATAATAAACAACATATTAGACTAAACTTTTATTTATCTAGTTTTTACATAGTTATTAAGCGTTCACCTGGTAAGCACCTGAAACATGCTAGAAATTAGATCGCTATCATGCCCGGTTACAAGACACTGTCAAGCAGAAACACCACCAATTATTCGTTTTTTACAGCTTGACTTATTTTTATATTTTTATAAGAATAGTCCAAACTTTAGTGGCATTAAGTTATCAGTTCTTTTCATATAGGCAGTCTTGTATTTCTCCGGCTCTAGGTACTAGCACCTAGACACAAATGGATGGCTACCTGGATAGCACTTGGGGTGGATGCGCCCGATAATCTGCGCAATGTCCTTGGGGGTGCTTGCCTGTAATGAATCCACGTGTCTGTATCCGTATTTTGATTCCACAGGTTTAACCCAAACGTGGGTGTCTATCAACCAACATGACGATTTGTAGAGTTTCAGTCCCGCGGTAGCCAAGCCAAAGGGACCGTGAGGAGGGGTAGTCTTGGTAAGTCCAGCAGGTGACCACAACAGTTATTACTCTCCGGTAATTGAGCCGTACCGAATTTATGGACCGGAATTGGTAGCAAAGCCCCGCCAATTCGTCTGTCCCAGATGCGAATCTCAACTTCGCATGAACTATGACGAACCACAGTGTCTGCAGTGCGGCTACGTCGACTACGAGTACGCGCCGCCGGTAGACGCGAATAAGCCGAAGAGCATCCTGAGCGCCGGCACCCGATACGTTCTTCGCTACGTTGGAGACTTCCATTCTCTTACGGAGACGCTGACCTATGTGCAGCTTCGCAGGGTTCGCAACCGGGTCGTCTTCGGCGTGACGTGTCCCTTTTGCCAATGCCAGATGGACCAGTCTTCACTGTCCGGCAAGCGACGCGAGGTCCGCGAGGAACGTTACAAGTGCAACGAAGGCCACCGGGTTTCACTGACCCCGGCCAAAAGCGGTGGACTTGGCTGGAAGTAATTCCACGCTAGCGCCATCAGCTTCACGTCTCCCAACTTGAAGCATCCAACATGGATAGTTAAAATGACCAGGTCAATTGAGATAGCCCTTTAATTACCTGGTCATTTTTGTCATCTTTGTTTGGCGGCCAAATGGTAGTAATATCAGACATCCTCCAGCAGACCCACCGCAGACCTCTGGTTATCTGCGACTTCTCGCCGCCTAGAGGACCTGGCACTGACCTCCTGGAACCTGCTCGAGACCTGGATGTGGAATGGATATCCATAGCCTACAACCCCGGGCGCTCTGTCAGGGTCAACCCCGCCTTTGCTGCCCAGTGGATCAAGGCCAATACGGGGAAAGACGTCGTCTTTTCTTTGGCCACCAGGGACATGAACAAGCTAGCTATTCAGAGTCTGCTGCTGGGTGCGCAACTTAACGGTCTGGAAAACGTAGTCGTTGTCAAAGGCGACGATTTCACCGAGCGAGACCTGACAGTGGTCAAGGACGTCAACGACTTCACGCCCAGCCAGCTGTTAACGTCAATTACGAACATGAACGCTGGCCTGGACTTCAAAGGCTTGAAATTGCGCCAGCCGACCAAGTTCTGCGTAGGCGCAACCATCGACATGGCCCGCGACCTAGAGCGAGAGCTTCTGCTGGTCCACAGGAAGATTCAGGCAGGCGCTCAGTTCTTGATGTCCCAGCCTACCTTCACTTCGGAGACCCCTCTCGCCTTCCACAGGCGGTACCAGGAGCGATTCGGCGAGCCGATCAGCGTACCCGTCTTCCACGGAGTGCAGGTTATGGTGCCGGAGGGCATCGCCTTCGGAAACATACCTCAATGGATTACAGACGACCTGGAAAAGGGACGGCCCGGACGTGACATAGCCTTGCAGGTCCTGGACGACTTCGCCTCCGCCGGGTTGGACACAATATACCTCGTGCCTCCGATCCTGCGAGGTGGCAGGCGAGACTACGAGACGACTCAAGCAGTTTTAGAAGTGATAAGAAGTTAACAGAAGGTTTTTCTTGATGGGAATTTATGAAGACTTAGGCGTGCGGACTATCATCAACGTCGCCGGCTTTCCACACGAGTGGGAGGTGCATTGATGCCGGACGAGGTGGTGCAGGCGATGTCAGATGCAGCCTCCGCCTCTCTGAACATGGTGGAACTGCAGGCTGTGGCGTCACGTCAGATCGCTGAGGTCACTGGCGCGGAAGCAGGGCATATAACGTCCGGAGCGGCGGCGGGACTCACCCTGGGAACGGCGGCAATTCTAGCGGGCATGAATCCTGGAATCCTGGACCGTCTTCCAGATACCACTGGCATTGCCAACGAGATGATTATCTCCAGGGAGCATCGCAACGGCTACGACCACTCCATTCGCGTCGCCGGGGCCAAGCTGATTGATGTAGGCATGAACGAGCAGGTCGCGGGAGCTGGTGTGCGCAGGACGGAGGCCTGGGAGTACGAGGCTGCCATTACGGACTCCACGGTAGGCGTAGCTTACTCGGCCACAAAAACCAGCCAGCCGCCACTGGAAGAAGTCATCAGAGTGGCTCACGAGCATGGTCTGCCCGTGCTGGTCGACGCCGCCGCGCAGCTGCCCTCAATCGCAAACCTACGGCGCTTCATCGATATGGGCGTGGACCTAGTCGTCTTCAGCTGGGACAAAGCTCTTCGCGGACCTCAGTCAGCCGGCATTATTTGCGGCAAACGTGAGCTGATAGCGTCGGTGGCGTTGCAGCACCTGGATATGGATGAGTATTTCGAAATCTGGGACCCACCGGAGGACCTGATTCCCAAGTCGGCCATAAAGGGCATTCCGCGCCACGGTGTTGGTCGAGGTTTCAAGGTATCGAAAGAAAACATCGTTGGGCTTCTGACCGCGTTGCGCCTTTTCTCGCAGGGAGCGTACGCCGATGAGGCGGCGAGCCAGCGCGGATACCTGGAGTACATAGCTGACAGCATCAGCGTTTGCCGGTTAAGCCTCGGATTATTCTGCCCGATGGCGAGGGCTGCCCTCTCTTGAACCTGGTCATCGACTCTAAGGCTGTTGGCAAGAGCGGCTTCGAGATTTCTGGAGCGCTGAAGAGCGGAGACCCAGGCGTTTTTGTGAACGAAGGATTTCTTCACCAGGACACGCTGATCATTCATCCCATAAATTTGGACCAGCAACGAACAGAAACCCTTGCAAATGCTCGCCGAAATGTCCTGAACGATAGCTGATCGGGTTCGTTGACGATATAGAGGAATCTGGCTATAATTATTGTTAAATAAAGGGTTAAGAGGTAGCTGAATTTGGCTAACGAGACAGGCAAAAGATATTCTTGCTCCAAGTGCAACGCAGAGTTTGTTGTAACCAGGGGTGGAGAAGGCTCCATCAACTGCTGCGGCGAACCCATGTCGCAGAAGTAATTTTCCGAATATATTAGCGGGGCGTTTGTCCCCGCCATACTACTTAAATTCAATAGAGGAATTGCATTAAATGGCGAACCAACTAGGACGACGGTATCAGTGTGAAACCTGCGGATCAATGGTCCTCTGCACCAAAGCAGGGGAAGGCGTGATCGAATGCCACGGCGTTGAAATGCCGGTGCAGCAGCCTAGGAAACTCCCCTCCTCCGACTAGGCTCGGTGCTATAACCCAGTTTTATGACGTAACTCCGTCGGGATGATACATTCAGGCGCAGTCGCTTTTCGCCCTGTAATAAAGCGGACGAATCGCGAATGTTGCGGCCGCCAAGGCCATTGCGTAAATGACGATAGGTATGGGCGCAGTCCACTCCCCTACACTGAACAACAGGTAGCCTGTAGACAGCGCCGCCAGTCCACCCAGCGGGCCGTTTAACGGCGAGAACACCAAAATTACTCCCACCACTGCCACGTATTTTGTCCCCACGTTATCAGCCAGCGGAAGCCAGGAAAGGTTAACTTAAGCGCGGACCTTTGTTGCTGCTTCGTGCTGTTCGTCGGCGTGATAGGAGCTGCGTACAAGAGGGCCTGACGCCACATGCTTGAAGCCCATGGCATTGCCTTCTTCCTGAAGCTCCTTGAACTCGTCCGGCGTGTACCAGCGCGCCAGAGGAGCGTGCTTGGGAGAAGGCCTAAGGTATTGGCCGATTGTCAGCAAGTCGCAGTCTACATTCCGAAGATCGCGCATGGTCTGCAGCACCTCGTCCCATGCCTCACCAAGGCCGACCATCATGCCAGACTTGGTCACGGAATCCGGATCAAGTTCTTTAGCCTTTGCCAACAGCTTCAAAGACAGGTCGTAATCGCCCTTGGGACGCACTCTCGGAAACACCCTACGTACGGTCTCTATATTATGGTTCAGGGTTTCTGGCTTGGCGTCCATCACCGACGCCAACGCCTCCCAATCGCCCTGGAAATCTGGAATCAGCACCTCAACCTTGCAGGTCGGCAGGCGCTTGTGAATCTGGGAAATACATTGGGCGAATATATACGCGCCCCCATCAGGAAGGTCGTCCCTATCAACAGAGGTTATGACGGCATATTTCAGACCTAATTTATGAACGGTTTCGGCTAGCCTGACTGGCTCCAACGCGTCTACCGTCAGCGGTTTGCCAGTATCCACGGCGCAATAAGTGCATGCCCTGGTGCATATGTCGCCCAGAACCATGAAGCTGGCAGTCTTGCGGTCCCAGCATTCGCCGATATTCGGACAGCGAGCCTCCTCACAAACGGTGTGAAGCTGAGTGCTCTTGAATATCTGTCGCAGTTCCAGGTAATTGCGCCCACCGGGAGCCTTTACCCTTAGCCAGTCCGGCAGCCTGCGCTGTGGTCGAGACGTCATATTGCCCTCTATTAAGCCTTCATCACATCATACCAGACGTCACCTTGTGCTCACTACGGGTGCTCACTACGGCCGCCCAATCCTCATGCCTCTCAACTTGGGTCATAAATCCGACATTATGATACGATTTGAAGGTCGCGAAGTGATAAAATTACACCGAAAACAACTCACGGGGTTACGGTCTAAACATGGCGCTTGTTAGCCAAAATGAGAGGGCGGAAGAGCAGGAAGTTACTCAGCTTGAACTGACGAGCTGGGGTAGCCTCGGTGATACGCTAGCCGCATTCGAAGACGGCACGATAAATGTCTTTGGCGGCATTCCTGGCGAGCAAGTCGAAGTTCGCATACTGAGGTATCGCAGACGGCGTCAGGACCACGTGTCCGGCATCGTAACGCGCGTTCTTACAGCATCACCTCACCGTGTGGAAGCTCCATGCGGCTACTTCGGCGCATGCACGGGCTGCCAATGGCAACACATCGAGTACGAGCACCAGCTTGAGCTAAAACGCGACAGAGTAAGCGACAATTTCTCGAAATACTCTCAGCTCCAAGCAGTGCAAGTTCCCCCAACCTTAGCTAGTCCACAGCTGTTGAACTACCGCAATCACGCCCGATTCACGGTGCGAAACGGCGGGCAGATGGGCTTCGTTAACAGGCTCAGCCGGCGGTTCGTGAAAATAGACAAATGCATGATAATGGCCCCCGGCATTAACGAGTCTGTGCGCGCGTTGCAGGACAATGTCGCCGAGACCACTCAGCTATCAATACGGCTGGGCGTGAACACAGGCGACTGGCTGATTCAGCCTCTCATGGTAAGCAGCGAAATCGCCATTAAGACAGGCCAGACACATTACACGGAACGGCTTATGGGCCACGATCTCCGAATAGCGTCGCCGTCCTTCGCCCAGGTGAACACGCCACAGACCGAACAGATGATGGAGCTGGTACGCGACAGGTTAGGCCTGACTGGCCAGGAACTGCTTATCGACGCCTACGCTGGAGTTGGCACCTTCGCCGTTCTATTGGCGTCATCCGTGCGCAAGGTCATCGCCATCGAGGAGTCGGCCGCCGCTGTCAAGGACGCCGCCGTGAACACTGATGGCATCGACAACCTGGACTTCATCAAGGGCAAAACCGAGGACGTGCTAAAGGAACTGGGCGAAACACCAGATGCCGTCATCCTGGACCCTCCAAGAGTGGGTTGCCATCCTGACACACTGGAGACGCTCATTTCACACCCCAGTAGGCGCATCGCATACGTCTCCTGCGACCCAGAGACACTGACCAGGGATTTGGCAGTCCTGGTAGACGGCGGTTATGAGGTCGAATCGGTCCAGCCTATAGATATGTTTCCGCAAACACACCATGTGGAGTGCCTCACGGTACTGAGACATAACAACGAAAGTCGCAACGAATGACAGTCCCTCAGCCTTCATCATTAGGCCGAATCGCCCTGGCATCAGGCTCTCCGCGACGACGAGAGATCATCAAGGGGCTGAACTCCGATGTGGATGTAATCGGTTCCCAGGGCGAAGAGCCGTCACCGAATCTAGGCGAGACGCCCTCCGACTATGTGCAGCGCCTTGCTGAACTGAAGGCCCGTGGCGCTGTCCCCACCCCTGGGCAGACCATTATCATCGGTGCCGACACCTCGGTAGCGCTGGGCGAAACCATCATGGGCAAGCCCGCTGATAAGGCCGAGGCGGAACGCATGCTAAGGTCCTTGCGTGGCCAGGTACACGGCGTCGTAACCGGCGTGGCCGTGCTGGACACCACTACCGGCATATGCCAAACCATTTCCCGGTCCAGCGATGTACACCTCAGGGAATACTCGGACGACGAGATGATGGCGTACATTGTGTCAGGCGAACCTATGGACAAGGCTGGAGCATACGCCGCCCAAGACCAGAATTTTCGCCCGGCTATACGTATATATGGCTGCTACCTCAATGTTGTGGGGCTGCCCTTATGTGACACCATAGCGCTGTTGGGTAGAATGGGTGTAGAGACTGGTATAAAAAAGGGATGGAAGATTCCTGAAGAGTGCGAAAACTGCGAGCTATCGTATGCGACGAAGGGACAGGTTAGGTGAGCCTCCTAGGCATTGGACCACCAGAACTGATCATGGTCCTGCTGGTGGCTTTTATATTCTTAGGACCAACACGTATGATTGAGTTAGCCCGACTCTTTGGAAAGCTAACTCGCGAGATTCGCAAGATGACCGCCGAGGTCCGCGAAATGGTGGACGTCAACGATATAATCAATCCGCGTCCCGCAGACAAGACAGACCAGACCGACGTGCCACAGGCTCCGTCCGGCTCTAACCCGGCCTCTGAATCGGACGCTACTGAAAACGGGACCGGTTCCCTTGCCGAATCTGACGGCCCAGTCTCTTTCAAAAGCGCACGACAGCTTCATCGCGAAAAATTGGAGGCAGAGGCAGCCGCGAAAGAGGCCTCTTCTACAGAGTCGCAAGAGGGCCAGTCTTGACCGAGGAACGCAGCAGCTCCATCCAGGATCACCTGTTGGAGTTACGAAAACGTCTCTTCTACTCCTCCATCGCAATCGTCATCACCACTGGCATCGCATTTGCGTTTCATCAGCAAATCCTCACACTGTTGATGGCGCCGGCCGGGGGCTTCGACACCATTCCCGGCGGCAAGCCAATCTACACCGAGATTACAGAGTTCATTAGCACAGCCATGAAGGCCTCACTTATGGCTGGGGTATTCGTCTCTTTTCCATTCGTTTTTTTCCAGCTAGCGCTTTTCGTCTCACCAGGACTAACGAAATCAGAAAGGCGTTACCTATTTGCCCTTCTGCCGGTAGCAATAATAGTTTTCCTCATCGGTGCCGCTTTTGGCTACAAAGTTCTCATTCCACCGATGATCAATTTCCTGTTGAATTTTGGCACCGAGGTAGCAACCCCCCAGATTCGTATTGGCAGATATGTCAGCACCGTGCTATCACTGCTGATATGGCTGGGAGTGCTGTTTGAGACTCCCGTTGTCCTCTTCTTTCTGGCGAAAATAGGCCTTGTCACGCCGATGTTCCTACTAAAGAACTGGCGATATGCTCTGGTTGTTGCCTTTATCTTGGGGGCGATAATTACGCCAAGCATCGATCCAGTAAACCAGGCTATTGTCGCGGCCCCGATATTGGGGCTTTACATTGCGGGCATCGGTATGGCCTGGGTGGGCACCAAGTGCCGGTCGAAGAATAGGTCCAAAGAACTGGAAGAAGCTAAATCTGAAGAGCCTGAAGAAAAAGAAGAAGCCTAAATCCAGGTAAAGAAGAAATTTAAGCGAGAGTCTTGGGCGTCGTATCCTCAGACTCGCTAGTTACCGACTCATTAACAGCAGCAACTGGAGTTTCCGGCTCATCTTCGTTCTGAGACTTGCGAAACTCCCTTATGGCCTTACCCATGGTCTGGCCCACCTGGGGAAGCTTGCCGACTCCAAAGATCATCATCACGATAACTAGAACTATTATTAGCTCCAGAGGACCGATCCCTCGCAACATACCCATGGCAAACCTTCTGAATTCTACTTATGCTTAATTGCGTTTTGATAAGGTTGTTTAACTAAAACCTTAGACGGTAAAATCATAGCCCTGTTTGGTGCTTACGTCAATGACGGGGTCACTGGGCGTACTATTAATCATGCTATAATTTGCCATGTTTTGAATGGCTATTCTTAGGTCATTCACGCCTGCGATGTTCATTTCCCGCAAGCCTCACACGCATACCCAGGAGGATGATTGAATGGCTGAAACCGGCCGCAGACAGTTCGTTAAGTACAATTTCTTCAAAGTTGACCCCATGTGGCGTCGGCTCGACAAAGAAACTCGAGCTGAACATAAGAAAGAGTTCGCATCCGTCGTTGATGAGACCTCGGCAAACATATTTACTCGGACCTTTAGCCTGATAGGCCTTAGAGGAGACACCGATTTCCTTATTTGGCAGGCTTCAGACGACATTGAAGGCATTCAGGACTCAGCTACACATATGTGGTCGACCGGCCTGGGCGCTTATCTTACGCAGCCGTACTCATACCTGTCGATGACCCACCGTTCGCCCTACGTCTCTCAGCACAAGCACGCCGGGCAAGAGGGCACCAGCATTCGCTTACGGCCGGGCAAAGCCGAATATTTCATCGTGTACCCTTTCCTAAAGACCCGCGAGTGGTACCTGCTCCCACCTGAGGAGCGCCAGCGTATGATGAACGATCACTTCAGAGTTGGGCACGAATATCCATCTGTGAAGATCAATACGACATACTCTTTCGGTCTTGACGACCAGGAGTTCGTCGTGGCTTTCGAGACCGACAACCCTTCGGATTTCCTGGACCTGGTGATGGACCTGCGCGGCGTGGAAGGCAGTCTCTACACTCTCCGCGACACGCCGATATTCACGTGCATCCACAAATCCATATACGACACTTTGGACAGCCTGGCTGGTTAGCCTCTAAAACCGATTCCCATATTCCGTATAAAGAAATAGGGGCGATTAATCGCCCCTATTTCTTTGGTTATTTTACCTTGAAATTAACCGCTAATGTCGTCGGCTGACCGGATTTTGGTATCGGGGAAGAAGGCCTGCCATGCAAACCAGAAGTGGTTCACATGCACAATCGGCTCCAGGTTCTTGCCCTGCAGTTCGCCTGCGACAGCCTGACCAAGAAGGTTCCACTCTGAGCCCGTCTGGTCATCTAAAATCACCCCATACTCGGCAGCTAATGTCAGGCTTCGGCCATCCACCACTGGACTGAAGACACCTGTAGTACCCACGGTCCTTCTTTCGTCGAAACCCCTGCCGCTGAATGCGGACAACGTGTCGCCGGCGAAGAAAATCACAACTTCCTGGCCCGACACCGTGTCGTGTACTACCGGGATGTCCGCAAAGCTTCCGAATGGATAGGCGACCTTAGCCTGCCCCAACTCCAACCCGATTACCCGTTCCATGGATGGCAGTGCAGAGTCGATGCTCCCTCTAAACAGGAATGGTTCGGATTCAAGAGAGTAGTAGTCCTTATAAGGCGGCGCCACGTAATTCCTGGAAAAACCGGTGTTTCGCGTCAATACCTGGCCATCAGGATAGGCCTCCGCAAATTCCTCCCACGATATTAAGGGAGCCGGTATGAAATTGAGCTTCGTGTTGGTTAATTCACCCACGATGGCTTCGCCAGTGATCTACTGCCACCAGGACTCGGTCTGACGGTTCCACATGACAAGATCGCTCTTGCGGACCATGCCTGAGGTCCCGAAATCCAATACCCGATCGCCTACCCTACGATCAAAAGTAATCGCCGTATTGCACAGCGGGCAGTAAGTGATGCTGACCGGTATGCCGCCAACCTTGTCATTGACGATCTCATGTCATATCAGCACGGCCAGAGGGTACGCTCGCGCATCGCCATCAATCTCAAGAGCGATGACAGGTTCCAGAGGGTTCATATACTCAGGAGCCTAGGCAACGCTGGCAAATTCAGGGAAATCAATTGGGGGGATGCCATCGCGAGGTGGTCCACCAGACTGGATTTCATCGTAGCGCACTGTGTGACGGCTGAAGTCGGTCCTCCACTGCACCTGCACAAAATTCGGGGGCCTCTCGTCAGGGTCCAGCAGCTTCGAATCTGTCTGGGTAACAGCGACGCCCGTTTCCACTTCAGTCTCGGGAATTACGGTTTCCGTTAATACAGGCAATGCGGCAGTGGGTGCGGCTTGCGTTACTTCGAGGGGCACCTTTGTGCTTTGCGGAACCTCGCCGGGTACTTCTGTGGGACTTGCCGTGGGTACTGAGGGAATCGTGGTAGGTGCCGTCCCCGGTGAGGCAGCAGGAGGGCTCACTGCACTCGTACAGGCCATCGCCACCAGCGTTAGCACGCCGAAGGCACCTACCATTAAGGATCTTATTGGCATTTAACACCCCTAACCTAATAAATATCCGCTGTAGCAATGCGCTTAGTAGTAGGATGCGCACCCACGTAAAACGGTGAACTTCCCTAGACCAACTACGAATGGACACGCTAGTTGGCGCTAGTCATCCTGCCGATATACTAGACCAATATCAATTTACTGTCGTTTCCCAGCTAGTCTAGGCGTAAACCAATGGACTACCCAAATAACAGCTACTATCTTAACCCTGCTTTTGGCGCCGCTGTTGAGGTTCGTACGGGCCTCAGTAGATTAGGTGTTACACGCTCATTGGCTTTGGTTCTGTCCTCCATCGCCATTCTGCTAGGTTTTTCCTACGGCATACTGGTATCCAACTCCAGTGCGAATAAACGCACTCCTCTGTATGACGAGAGCCTGGTAACGCGATTCTTCTCAGAAGCCAGTGCTGCTGTCGTGGAGATAACCGTTACCCGTGATAACAGTAATCAGGCCTATGCGGCCATGGGTACCGGATCGGGCTTTCTAATCGATAATAGAGGCCACATTCTCACCAACAACCACGTGATTGAGGGTGCTGACAAGATACGTGTAAACACCTCTAAAGGGCGTACTCTAACGGCAACACTATTGGGTATCAGTCCGGCTGATGATCTCGCGCTGATTCAGGTAGACCCATCGGACTTGGGAAACATACTCCCACTGAAGCTCGCCGATTCCGACAAGGTTGAAGCTGGGCAGATGGCGGTTGCAATTGGCAGCTTCTTCCGAAACTTCAATTCAGTTACAGTGGGGATTGTAAGCGGCACAGGCCGAGGTCCCATTAGCCCACTCAGCAGGCCTATTCCAGATATGATTCAGACGGACGCCGCCCTCAATCCAGGCAACTCTGGCGGCCCATTGCTCAACTCTAATGGAGAGGTCATAGGCGTAACCTCAGCCGTGCGCACGCCGGCAATCCAGGGCATAGGCGACTTCCGCATAGGATTCGCGGTGCCCAGCAACACCATTGCCAGCCTACTGCCTGACCTCATGATAGCTCAGGAGATCCGGAGGCCCTGGTTGGGAATAAGCGATGGCCCAATTAGCGAACAGCTGTCCAAGACGCTGGACATAAAGTATGGTGTCGTCGTTACCCATACCCTGCCCAACAGCCTCGCCAAACAGGTCGGTTTTCAGCCGTTCTCGGCAGCCACAAATCAGGGTGACGTAATTGTGGCGATAGACGACATGCCCATCCACTCTGTGGACGATATGGACGCCTACTTCAACAAGAAACGCCCTGGCGATGACGTAACTATAAATGTGGTCAGAAATGGGAACAATTTGAATGTTAAGGTCGACCTAGGAAAATGGCCGGACATTTAGGCTGGCAAGGCTCTCATATCGACTCAGATATAAGACAACAAAACGGGGTAGATCAATATGGTCTACCCCGTTTGATTCAGATTCAGGCTTAAGTTGCCGCTAAAGCTGCTGTTCCAGCTTGGTCACAATGGACTCTACCTGACGCACCATGTGGTCAACCTCGTCCTTAGTAATGCACAGAGGCGGCGATAGCGGAATGACATCTGCTGCCCTGCCCAGCATGTTGTGCTCTCGCATCAGCAGCGACACCTTAGCTCCCACGCCAGCCTCCGCTGGGAAGCGCTCCCTGGTATCCCTGTCCTTCACAATCTCCACAGAGGCCAGCAGACCCATTCCACCTCGTACGTCGCCAACGATGCGGTGCTCGTAAAGGCCCTGAAGTTGCTCAAATAGGTAAGCGCCCATATTGGCGGAATTCTCCACCATGCCCTCACCTTCCAGGATGTCCAGATTGGCCATTCCCGCTGCACAGGAGGTCGGGTTACCTCCGAAAGTGAACAGATGCTGGAAGGTTGCGCCTGCATCACCCTCAAAGACGCTCGCAATCTTGCTGCTGGCGATGGCTGCACCAATGGGCAAATAGCCGCTGGTTAAGGCCTTCGCAACAGTGAATATGTCAGGCTTCACTCCCCAGTTTTCCATACCGAACATTTTGCCTATTCTGCCAAATCCGGTAATGACCTCGTCGCAGATCATCACGACGCCGTGCTTGTCACAGATCTCGCGAATGGTCGGCCAGTAATCGGGGTGTGGCACGTGGATGCCAGCAGCCGCTGAGATCGGCTCACCGATGAACGCGGCGACGGTGGACGGCCCTTCGTTCTCGATGGTCCGGTCTACGTCGCGAGCGCACTCCAGGTTGCAGCCGCCGTTTTCTATGCAGAACTGGCAGCGGTACTCGTTGGGCTGCGCCACGTGGATGTTGCCAGGCACCAGGGGACCGAAGTCCGAAGGCAGGCTTCCCATGACGCCGCCTCTGCCCAGGCTGGTGCATGCCAGCGTCGCCCCGTGGTAGGAGCCCCACCTGCTGAGAATTTTCCAGCGTGCCGAATCGCCCCTGATCTTGTGGTAGTTCTTTGCCATCTTCAGTGCGGTCTCAACAGCCTCAGAACCGCCACTGACGAAATAAATACGAGAATCCTTATCCGGAGCCAGCCCAGCCACCCTCGCCGCCAGACGCGCCGTGGAGGGGCTTACAGTATCAAAAGGAGAAAAACTAATTTCCTGCATCTGTGCATAAACTGCATCAGCAATCTCTTTTCGGCCATGGCCAATGTTCTTCAGCCAGAGTCCTGCCATAGTGTCGAACCACTGCTGGCCTTCCACGTCCTCAACCCAGACGCCTTTGGCCCTGGTAACGACCTTCAGTCCGGTCTCATCGGACATGTCTCCGGCCATCTTTGAATGGGGCCAGAAGTGGTCCGCGGCCATCTGCTTGATTTCCTCGATCTCTTCACCGGTCAGCCGAGTAACCACAATAATTGCACCTCATTTTATTATTCCGAGGCGGCACCAGCGGGCCTGGAATTACCGCGCATCGTATCATTTTCGATAAGCCAGCGCTATCAATTTTCAGAGTGGCTGCGGGACCAATCCATGAACATATTAGGTATCGCTAACGCAAAACGAGGCGGCGTTATTGCCGCCTCGTTTCTAATGCCGTTAAAAGGCTTCTACTGCATGGGTGAGCAGGCAGCAGGCATGAGAAGCTTGTTCTCCTGCTTGATAGGTGAAACGCTGCTAGGGGGAGGCCAGACGCCCTTCTCCCTGGTCTCGGCACGCACCTGTGCGCGCTGCTCCAAGCTATCGTATGCCCACATGTGGAACCAGCGATTGAGGTTTCCTACATCGGAGTACCACGCGCCTACTAGAGGGGAGTACTTCTGTCGCTCTTCGATGGCGCCGCCCCATGCTTCCATAACCTTGGGGATATCGCCGGGGTTGTAGGTGTACATTCGCAGCTCAAAGATAGGTCCAATTTTGCGCTCTGTCATTTCAGGCATGAAAGGCGCTGGCAACAGAATCTCTGAGTTCATGTTGACGATGTACTGGGAGGTGTTCGGTGGCCACACTCCTGCGGCTACAGCCTTTGCCCTGGTTGCATCTCGGGCGGCCGTATCTTCATATGGCCATACGTGAAGTACCTGGTTCAGTGCACCAAATTCGGTGTGCCAAAGGCCACCTAGCGGGCCAAACTCCAGCCTGCCTGGTAGCTTTTCCGCAAATCCGTTCTCAAAATCAGGAACAGATCTTGGCTTAAGGTCGTACGTACGAAACTCGTATATCATTCGATACTCTCCTCACTAGAAGCAATAATGGGCTAGTATACCTCAGTTCTCCATTCCGCGTGTCCAGAGGTCTTCCCTCGCACCACATCGTGGAAAAGCTGCTCTAACTTGCTCACAAGCGGCCCGACATTACCATCGCCGAACTGGTAGCCGTCTATGCTGGATATTGCCTGCACCTCTGCTCCCGTGCCGCATATGAAAGCCTCGTCCGCGATGTAGAGCTCGGTCCTATCGATGTCCCGCTGTTGGACTGGAACGCCCAACTCTTTCTCCAAAAGCTCAATCACGACTTCGCTGGTAATGCTCTCCAGAGTGCCGGCGGAAGCAGGCGGCGTAATGGCGACGCTGTCTCTAACGATGAAGATACAGGCATAGGAAATCTCGGTTACCTTGCCCTGCTGGTTCAAAATAATGCCAAAGTCGTAGCCGTGCCGGGACGACTCGTCCGCCACGTAACGACTGTTCTGGTAGTTGGCGATGGCCTTTACCCTGGGCGGCATCACGTTGTCCGAGATGCGATTCCAGGAGCTTACGCCGCAGGTGACGGCGTTACCTGATCCCAAAGTCGAAGACGCTGCCCTGTTGTGAATGATTATCTCTCCAGGCCGCTCCTGCACAGCCAGGTACCCCGGCGTGCCTTCGCCGAAGTATGCCGTCGGCTGAATGTAGATGTCACCTCTGAACTCGTTGGCCTTCACCAGCTCCAGGATGTGTTGCGAAAGCTCCTGCGTCGTCCAAGGTGATCTCATGCGCATTACTCGCATGGACTGCATGAGGCGCTTCAGGTGCGCGTCCAGATGAAATATGTACAGCTTCTCATGTTCGGCGTTCCAGTAGCCGCGAATGCCCTCGAATACCATCGATATGGCCGACCAACCCAGCCGTGATGCGTGAACCGTGGCCTTGTCCCAATCCACTTGCTCGCCTGACATCCACAGGTACTTGGGATTCTCCTGAGGCGCTGCCCATGCGTCCCGTGCCTTGCCGTCAGCCATCTGTTCTTCTTCTGTGGCATTCTCTTTGTTCATCGGTATTCGTCCTACTGTTTTTGTGTTGAGCAAGCCTAGCACGCCAGGTAATGCTTTGTGAATGATAAATACAAAGGCCTATTTTCCTTTTGATTTATTCCAGATAGCCAGGAAAAGCTATTGCTACAACGTCCGCAAAAGCTAAAATAGACAGGTTGTACCTCAAAATAGCAATTCACAGTTAATCCAGGAGTCCAAAATGGCTGTTAATGAAGCCGATCGCCTCTTTGAAGGGGCCATCAGCGATATCCTCGAGAAGACATGGCAACGATACCCGGACCTTGCCTCAGGACTGGGCCTGCACCAGTTTGATGGCCGCATTCCTGACATTTCCAAGACGTCCCTCGCAGAGCGCACCAGGGAGTTGCAGATCGGCATAGCTTCTCTGGAAAACATAGATAATACGGCGCTAAGCCACAAGAACTATTACGACTACGAGATCCTTCTAACGGCCCTACGCAAAGAGCTGTTCGAGTTAACTGAGCTCAAGTTGCAAGAGACAAATCCCATGGAGATGCTGTGGCACATCGAGGTTAGCCACTACGTGCAACGCGAGTATGCGCCTCTAGAAGAGAGGGTCACGGCCCTAGTATCCGCCCTGAGAGCCGTTCCTAAATACCTGGGACAGCTTCAAGAACTGATGGCGCATTCGCCTGGAAAGGCCGTAATTGAGGCCAGCATTGAAGCTTACACAGGCGTAAAGACCTTTTATCAGAACGATCTGGTCGAGGCCGTTACGGACCTGGAAAACCAGGAGCTGTATGCTCGCTTCATCAGTGCAAGAGACGGGGCGTCTACGTCAATAACCAAATTTATTGGGTTCCTGAACTCTATGTTGGAGCATGCTCCGGAGAAGTTTGCCATCGGCTCTGAGAGATTTACCAAGCTCCTGAATTACGGTGAGATGGTAGACCTGCCACTGGAGCGTCTGCTTGAAATCGGCGTAGCGGACCTAGGCGGCAACCTCGCCCGCTTCCAACAGTTGGCGGCTAAAGTAAGTCCTAATAAGTCTCCTGCCGAAGTAATGTCCGAAATCGCCAGCGACCACCCGGCAGCGGACCAGCTTATCCCCTACACCCGCGACATGCTGGAGGAGATTCGCCAATACCTGATCGACAAAGACATCGTCACGATCCCCTCGGACATTCGTTGCATCACAACCGAGACGCCGTCCTTCATGCGATGGGCCTTCGCAGCTCTGGACTTCCCCGGCCCATACGAAGAAAAGGCGACGCAGACCTACTACTACGTCACGCCGGTGGAGGACGACTGGAGCGACGAGGAGAAAGAGCAGTGGCTTACCTCTTTCAACTACGCGACGCTGAGAGCGGTATCCGTTCATGAAGCGTACCCCGGCCACTACGTTCATTACTTGCACACGAAGAACACGAAATCCAAGATCGGGACCATTTTTGGCGCCTACTCCTTCTGGGAGGGCTGGGCCCACTACACAGAGCAGATGATGATTGAAGAGGGCTACGGCAGCGACGACCCCCGAAACGTGCTGGGACAGCTTATGGAGGCACTGCTTCGTGACTGCCGATTCATATGCGCCATTCGCATGCATACCCAGGGCATGAGTCTGGATGAGGCGACGCAATTCTTCATGGAAAACGCCTACATGGAAGAGCTGCCCGCCCAGAAAGAGGCCGCACGCGGCACCTTCGACCCGATGTACCTGAACTACACTCTTGGCAAGCTGATGATTCTGAAGCTTCGTGAGGATTATCGGGCGGAAAAAGGTGATCGCTTCTCGCTAAAGCAGTTCCACGATACCTTTCTGTCTTTCGGAGCGCCGCCCATACCGCTGGTCCGCGAAATGATGCTTCGAGATGCTGGCGAGGAAGCGCTGTAGGATAAGCCAGTCAGTCCCATGCTATATATTTAAGGGGGGGCAATAATATGTACAGTCCATCCCTAAATTCTCACAAAGTTGCATCTATTTGTTGGAATTCATTTTAGATCATTGGCAAAGTATCGCCTCAGTCATAGGCCTGATCGTAACGGTGATCGGGTTTTATGTTGCTTTCTATCAGATCAGTAAGACTGCTGACGCAGTCGAAGCCGCTAGCCGCGCGGTAGCGGAAACCAAAGACAGCATGACGAAGAATCTCGTTCTAATTGCAGTGTAAAGAGCCCAAGCGAATGTGCAGGAGATTCGGGCCTTTTACACTGGGGAACTGTGAGATCATGCGCTTTATCGTTACCAAGGTCTCAGGGATCTGTTAACGCAAATTAAGGTTCAACATTCGGATCTGGCTGATCGGCATCAGTCTGAGTTGGACGTCTTCATTAAGAAGCTTCAACGAAATGAGATGGCCCTGCGCAAAGCTGTAGGATTGTCGACTGAACCGCCTAAGCCAGAACGTCACATTGCAACCTTGCAAAACAAACAACCCTTGTTAGTGGAATTATCTGGAGACCTTCAAAACTCCTTCTGATGGTAGAGGAAAATCATGGCTGAAACAAAGCAATTGCTATCGCTAAGAAATTGCTCCCTCAAACCTTAATGGGCGAACTGCAATGGCAGGCACTTGTAGATCTGTTTCCCTCCACCAGAAAGTTCCAAGTACGTTTACAGGGTGGAAATATACGGATCGAATCTGATGAAAATCCGCCTGTTTACTACACCTTATCGATACTTACTAGTGCGGATATTCTCGTGGAGTCCTACGAAGGCCGTCCCGAAAATGGAGTTGACGAAAATTTTAACTTGTTAGAAACCCTGTCCATAGAGACAAGAAAATACGCTTTGGGTACTGCGAACGTTATTGATGACCTATTATCAGAACTCGGAACTTAAGCAGAAATGCCTCCCCCCGCTACTCTAAAACGTAACGCCAAGTCCATATTGGCAATATTAGGTATCTAACTCCGTTCCTCGTTCATTCCAACCCGGCATTGAGAATTGCCCCTCAACAGCATATGATTTTCATTGAGTAACAACTCATCGCGGAAGAAACCTTCAGCAGGGGGCCACCATGAAAATTCTGGTCACAGGCGGCGCGGGATACATCGGTAGCACCATCGCAGCAGCCCTGGAAGAGCATGGCCACACACCCGTAGTCCTGGACAACCTGATAGCCGGTCGCCGTGAGTTCGTCGGGGACCGCGCCTTCTACGAGGCTGACGTAGCCGACCATAAGGCCTTGAAACAGGTTTTCAAAGACCATCCTGATATCTTCTGTACGATCCACTGCGCCGCGCTCAAGGTAGTGGCTGAGTCCATGAGCCAACCCTACGACTACTACCGCGCAAACGTCGCCAACTCGCTGGAGCTATTCAAGATGCTGCCGGAGTTAGGCTGCCATCGCGTGGTGTTCAGCTCATCGGCATCCGTGTACGACGCGGTGTCCAACTTCACGGTCACCGAGTCGTCGCCACTGAAGCCCCTGAGCCCTTACGCTCGCACCAAATATATGATGGAGATGGTGCTCCAGGACTTTTCCGAGGCCTACGTTCTGAAGGGCATCGCTCTGCGTTACTTCAATCCCATAGGCGCGGACCCTAAGATGCGCACCGGCCTGCAAGAAAAGAATCCCAGTCATATTCTGGGCCGACTGGTGGGGGTCGCGCTGGGCCACATACCGGAGTTCCAGATTACCGGCGTGGACTGGCCAACTCGCGACGGCACCGGCATCCGCGATTACATACACGTGTGGGACCTGGCTCAGGCTCACGTTCAGGCCGTCGAACACTTCGACTCGGCCGTGTTGGGCGCGGGCGACTCCGGCTCATACGGCGTCATCAACCTGGGCACGGGCAACGGTGTGACCGTCAGAGAGTTCGTTAAGGCTTTCCAGAAGGTCTACGGCTCGAAGATCAACCACTCGGAAGCTCCGGCCAGGCCCGGCGACGTCGCGGGCGCCTTCGCCAACGCCGACAGGGCCAGAGACCTGCTGGGCTGGACCACCAGGCTAACAATCGAGGACAGCATCTCCGATTCGCTGAAGTGGGGCAAGATACGCGACTCCATCCTGGGCGAAGAATAATTTCCACAGCCAATGAAAAAGGGGCTCTGTAAAAGAGCCCCTTTTTTATTTCAACTTAGCAACGCTGGTGTTCGCATGCCCCCGGTTAGACCGCGCCTGATTCGTGGGCGGCGGCGATCTCCTCCCCACTGAGGCCAACTACCGACTTTAGGATTTCGTCAGTGTGCTCACCCAAGAGCGGCGAACGTATGACATCGGACGGTGATGCCGACAGCTTTATCGGGTTGCCAACGCTGAGATAATTGCCCCGCTCGGGGTGCTCGACTTCAACTATGGTGCCGGTTTCGCGCAGTGAAGGCTCCTCGGATATCTCCTTCATCGAAAGGATCGGCCCGACAGGAATATTCAGCGGGTTGCACTGGCTCATGACGTCGAACTTATCCAAGGTCATGGTCCATTCTTCGATCGTCCCGAAAATGGCCTTCATCTTGTTGAGTCGCACTGCGGGCGTCGCATAATCTGGATCATCTTTCCATTCTTCTTTGCCAATCAGACCGCAGATGTTACCCCAGACCGCAGCCTGAGCAATGAAATAGACAAAGGCATTGGGGTCCGTCTCCCAACCCTTGCACTTGAGGATCGTGCCCGGCTGTCCGCCACCGGAGTCATTGCCCGCACGAGGTGTGACTTCACCAAAGGGGATACCTTCGCCGTGCTGGCTATATTCGTTTAGAGGGCCATGGGAGAGACGCTGCTGATCCCGCAGTTTCACACGACACAGGTTGATAATACCGTCCTGCATGGCGCACTCGACGCGTTGGCCCTTGCCGGACTGCTCACGCTGGAAGAGTGCGGTGACGATACCCAGAGCGAGATGCAGTCCCGTTCCAGAGTCGCCTATTTGTGCGCCGGTCACCGTGGGTATCCCGTCAAGGAAGCCTGTTGTCGACGCCGCGCCGCCGGTGCACTGAGCAACGTTCTCGTATACCTTACAGTCGTCATACGGGCCCGGGCCGAAGCCCTTGATCGAGGCATAAATCATGCGTGGATTGATCTCCTGGATCTTCTCCCACGGAAAGCCCATGCGGTCGATGGCTCCGGGACCAAAGTTCTCCACCATCACGTCACATTCTTCGATCAGTTTCGTGAATATCTTTGTTCCCTGCTCGGTCTTGGGATTGAGCGTCACACTGCGCTTATTGTGGTTAAGCATGGTGAAGTAGAGACTGTCGACGTCGGGAATGTCGCGTAACTGTCCACGAGTTATGTCACCAACGCCAGGTCGTTCGATCTTGATCACGTCCGCGCCGAACCACGCCAGCAATTGCGTGCATGTGGGGCCGGACTGAACGTGGGTCATATCCAATATACGGACGCCTTCAAGAGCTTTCATCTATTACTCCTACTTAATTTTCAATTGGGACTTAAGGGCGATATTCCCTTGAGCCTTTGTTAGCTACTTACGTAGAATAGCCGGCCTGTTGCCGTAACCCTTCGTTATTTCTTGGAAACGACGCTTTGAGGATTGAGGTTGCCGATGCGACCACTCTCCGTACCAGCGCTGCCGTCAATGATAGCGTTCACCAGTGTTGGTTTGCCAGAATCCATGGCCTCGTTCACGGCACGACTCAATTCGCTCGGAGATGTCACCTTTACGCCGACGCCGCCGAAGGCCTCCATCATCTTGTCGTAGCGGGCTTCCTCGACGAAGACGGTGGTAGCGACGTTGTTACCCTCTGTGGGATTGGCCGCCGGGCCGTTATAGATGCCGCCGTTATTGAGAACGACCACGCAGACCGGCAGGTTATAACGGCAGATCGTCTCAATCTCCATGGCCGAGAAACCAAAGGCGCTGTCGCCTTCGATGGCGAGAACTGGCTCGCCTGTCACGACTGCGGCCGCAATGGCCGAACCCATGCCAATTCCCATGACGCCCCAAGTCCCAACATCCAGCCGTTTGCGGGGCTTGTACATATCGATGATTGAGCGTGTGAAATCCAGCGAATTGGCTCCCTCATTTACGAGGATCGAGTCCGGTCGCTCTTCGATGATAGTCCGCAGCGCGCCAAGCGCACCATGGAAATCCATTGGCATGTTCTCGTTTTGTAGCCTGGGCGCCATGCGCGCAATGTTTGTCTCCACCCGAGTCCTGACATCGTCAGTCCAGGAACTCGGCGGCTTCGCCCAGTCCTCACCCATTCCAGCAAGCAGGGCCGCGACGCACGAACCGATGTCGCCGACCAGCGGAGCAGCTATTTCGACGTTGCTATCCATCTCTTTGGGCTCGATATCGATGTGAATAAACTTCTTGGCATTATCGCCCCAGGTCCTGCCCTTGCCATGAGATAGGAGCCAATTTATGCGAGCTCCGATCACCATGACCACATCGGCGTCTCTCAGCACCAGCGAGCGGGCCGCAGAAGCAGACTGCGGGTGCGTATCCGGCAACAAACCCTTGGCCATGCTCATTGGCAGATAGGGAATGCCGCTCTTCTCTACTAGGTCCCGAATGTCAGCGTCTGCTTGCGAGTAGGCTGCTCCCTTACCGAGAATTATCAGAGGACGCTCGGCTGCCTTGAGTAACTGGATAGCGCGGTCAACCGACTCTGGCGCGGGTAGCTGGCGCGGTGCCGGATCGATGACTTTGACGAGTGTCTTGGCACCCGCTTCCGCGTCCATGACCTGTCCAAAGAGCTTCCCCGGAAGGTCGAGATAGACACCGCCCGGGCGTCCGGAAACCGCTGCCCGGATGGCACGCGCAATGCCGATGCCGATGTCCTGGGCATTGAGAACGCGGTAGGCGGCCTTACAGAGAGGCTTGGCAATGGCAAGCTGGTCCATCTCTTCATAATCGCCCTGCTGCAGGTCGACGATCTCGCGTTCGGACGAGCCACTAATGAGGATCATCGGAAAGCAGTTGGTTGTTGCATGAGCCAGGGCCGTGAGTCCGTTGAGAAAACCCGGTGCTGAAACAGTGAGGCAAATCCCAGGCTTTTTCGTCATGAAGCCCGAAATTGCCGCCGCGTAGCCCGCGTTTTGTTCGTGCCGGAATGAGAAGATTCGCATTCCAGACGCCTGCATCATACGGCCTAGGTCCGTTATCGGGATACCTGGCACATTGTAAATCGTGTCTATGTCATTGAGCTTGAGAGCATCGATGACGAGATGAAAGCCGTCGGTCAGATCCCTAGCTTCCATCGCGTCTTCGTCTTTTGCCGGAGCTGATGTGTCAACCATCACGCCCTCCTTTACATTTACATTTTTTGTCTAACTGAAATCGCCTTATTAATTGGGGGACATTTCGCAAGATTGTACATCACGACGGCAGAATTGTGGCCTTGCGCTGGGAGACCTCAAACGATCTCTCTTAGGAATATCTGCGAATTATCTGCTCCAGCTAGCAACGATGAAAGCTGTCTCCACTTAATGGGTTAATATTCTTCCTACCAACCAGCCATAGGACTTGAAATCGCTGTACACGAGGCCCTTCATGGCCACGTCAAATGGTTGATTTACTGTAAGCTATGCTACCATGATTCCGATGGCAGGCAAATACAGGTGCAAACCACTATGAAGCCAGCAATATCCGTCAAATCGCTGTCCCACTCCTTCGAAGTAAACGGTATGATTCTCCCCGTTTTATCGGATGTCGACATTGAGATTGAGCAGGGAGCCTTCGTCTCTGTGATCGGCCCGAGCGGCTGCGGCAAGACGACTTTGCTCAAACTGATAGGCGGGCTACTCGTTCCAGATGTCGGCTCCGTGACCATAGACGGTGCTGATCCAAAAGATGCCCAGCGCCGCAAGTCGATTGGATTCGTCTTTCAGGACTCTTCCCTACTGCCCTGGCGAACCGTTGCACAAAACATTCGGCTTCCCCTGGAGCTAAACACTGCGGCAGGCAACCGAGCCAACGATGATGTGGACCGCCTCCTGGATGTTATGGACTTGACGGAATTTGCCAACTACCACCCCCACGAGCTATCTGGCGGAATGCGCCAACGTGTGGCGTTGGCGCGGGCATTGGCCACCGACCCGGACGTACTCCTCATGGACGAGCCTCTGGGCGCTCTGGACGAGATGACTCGTGAGGCCATGCGGTACGAGATTCTCAGCGTTTGGGAACGCAACAAACGGAAGACCGTTGTATTCGTTACGCATGGCATCGCTGAGGCGGTGGCGCTGTCGGAGAGAGTGGTGGTAATGTCCTCCCGGCCCGGCCGCATACTGAAGGACATCGAGATTGACCTGCCCCATCCCAGGGACCAGTCCTTGGAGAAGTCTCTGGATTTCTTGGACTACACTTACTTGGTGCGCGACACCTTGAAACAGGGGGCCTCAGCCAGCCCCTTCAGCGCGGTCCATTAAAGTGGACAACATCTCGCGAGAAGAGAGCGAAGTGTCGGTGGGATCATCCTTAGAACGCAGACGCGCGACGCCCTCCAGCTCTATTTGGACTTCACCTGCCGCGTATATCGTTCCGCCTGTGGTGGCCCTGGCCTCGCTGCTGGCCATCTGGGAGATTTGGCTACGCATTGCCAACGTTCCGGTGTACATACTGCCTATGCCCTCTGTCGTATTCGTGAGGCTGGTGAGCGACCTGGGGTTCTTCGCCTGGCACGGTGGCATCACGCTGCTGGAAGCGCTGGGTGGTTTTGCCTTGGGCGCAGGCGTCGCTCTCATCGGAGCAACCCTGATGGCGCATTCAAGGCTCCTGGAGCGCAGCCTGCTGCCTATTGCGGTGCTGGTGAAGGTGACTCCCATAGTTGCCATAGCCCCGCTGTTCGTGATCTGGTTTGGGTTCGGCTCCTTGCCCAAGATATTCATAGCCGCCCTTATTACGTTCTTTCCTGTGCTTGTAAACGCCATGACCGGACTGCGAGCCGTGGAGCCTGGAGCCTTGGACTACTTCAGGTCGTTAAGCTCGTCACGCAGAGAGATCTATCTGAAATTGCGTTTGCCGAGTGCGCTGCCGTACCTGTTCGCCGCTTTTAGGATATCCATCCCCCTTTCGGTAATCGGCGCAGTAGTGGGAGAGTGGTTCAGCGGCGACAGAGGCCTGGGGAGCATCGTTATCGTGGCCCACAGCAACCTCGATATGCCCACGCTGTTCTCGGCTATAATCACCCTGGCATTCTTGGGAATAACGCTGACACTGTTGACCTTCTATCTTGAACGCAAGATACTGTTCTGGCACTCGTCTGCCATTGTCACCTGACGGGATTTTTGTGGAATCATCCAGGCAACATCGGAAAGTATTTATTTTGATAACTACCACCTACCAATCGAAAATTGCCCTGGTCCTGGTGCTTCTTGTAGCCTTCGCACCGTTTTCTTGCAGTAGTGAAACGCCCGGAGAACTAAGGCAGATAACCTTCATGGCCGGGTTCAAGCCTCAGGCCAACCTGCCCTTTGTTGCCGCCTATGTAGCGCAGGAGAAGGGCTATTTCGCAGAGCAGAGCCTTGAAGTCGACCTCCGGCATGCCTCAACGGGCGAGCACCTACAGCTGCTGCTTTCAGGAGATGTCGACTTCACAACCGCTGACGCCGCGTCCGTGCTCAAGCGACGCTCAGACCCTGGCCTGCCAATCGTGGCCTTTGCGCTTTTTGGTCAGAAGGGCCAGCAGGGGTTTATTTCTTTAACCAATTCTGAAATAAACAGTCCCCCTGATTGGGAGGGCAAGACTTTTGGCTACAAGAGTTCCGTTCCGCCTGACTACCTGGCGATTCTCAAGGATGCTGGAGTAGACAGGTCCAAAATCACTGAAGTCCGTGTAGGCTTTGATCCAAGAGTGCTCACGGAGGGACAGGTGGACATCCTGGCCGTATTTAAGTCCAACGAGCCGGATACGATAAAGAGTCTGGGATTCGACGTTAACCTCTGGGACCCCTCAGACTTCGGCGCACCCAGTCTGGGACTGACGTATATCGCCACCAGCGAACTGGCGGAACAGGACCCTGAACTGGTCGAGAAGTTTCTCAAGGCGACGTTAAAAGGCCTGGAATTCGCTTTGGAAGAGAATAACGAAGAGGAAACGCTGGACATAATCTTGAGATTCGCCCGTGACGAAAAACGAAAGCATCAGCGATTCATGCTTAGGTCGGAGATCGACGATGCTGTGGGGCCAGTCACGGAAAGCTACGGCGCGGGCTGGATGACAGACCAGCAGTGGGAGGCGCTATACCAGCACCTGATCCAGTACGACGCTCTGGCCAAGCCCTTCGATTACAAGACTGCCTTTACGGACCAGTTCCTCGAAGCAGCATACGACGACGGCAAGCTGATCTGGCCATGAGCCATCCAGATTTCAGGCCCCGCTAGCCGTTTATATTCAGAGTAACCATCAATTATGGCAGGCAATCCCAAATGACAATCAGTTCTGGCAACAACATTCTCGTAATGCAGTCTGGCGGCTGTACTCCCGTCATAAACCGCAGCCTGTACGGCGTAGTACAGGAGGCTTTTGCATCTAAGGCCTTTGAACGCATTTACGGCGCAATGTACGGCATGGAAGGTATTCTGGACGAAAAGCTGGCAGACCTGCGAGCCGTGGACTCCGACGAGTGGGAGCGCATCGCCAACACGCCCGCAGCAGCGCTAGGATCTACGAGACGCAAATTGCGGACTGAAGACGTGCCGGTCATCATCGACGTGCTGAAGCGCAACGGCATTGGCTACTGGTTCATCATTGGCGGCAACGATTCCGCAGAGACAGGCCACATGGTTGGCGAGGCCGCGAAGGAAGCCGGATACCCGCTTACCGTCATCAACGTGCCCAAAACAATCGACAACGACCTGGTTCTGATGGACCACTCACCGGGTTACGGCAGCGCGGCTCGGTTTATCGCACTCGCCACCATGGGCGCGGGCCGGGATGCAGAGGCCATGGGACTGGCCGCACCGGTTACCATAATTGAGGTGATGGGGAGGGACGCCGGCTGGCTAGCAGCATCAGCGGCTGCCGCGAAACAAGAGGAGCGGGATGCCCCTCATATCATTGGCCTGCCCGAGGTTCCCATGGACGAGACTCGTTTCCTGGACCGCATCGAGCAGGCGTACACAAAGTACGGATTCGCTGTAGCCGTCATGGCCGAAAACACCCGTGGGTCGGACGGCATTATCGGTGGCGATTCGGAGCCATGGTACGTTGACGACTTCGGCCACGCCTACTTCGACGGCCCAGGGCGCTACCTCGCGGGACAGGTCAGCAAACGCCTGAAGGTCAGGGCCCGCTATGAGAAGCCGGGAACCATTCAGCGCTCCATGATGGCGTGTGTATCGGAATCAGACGCGTCGGAGGCCGAGGAAGCAGGTCGAGAGGCCATTAGGCGGGCCACCGCAGGCGAGAGCGGTATTATCATTACTCTTGAGCGTGCCCCTGGGCCGGAATACTCCTGTAACACAGGCACAGCGCCGCTGGCAGAGGTAGGTGGCAAGGTAAAGACAATGCCGCCAGAATACCTGGATACTGCTAACGACTTCGTCACGGAAAGCTTTTTGGAGTATCTCCGACCCCTTCTCGGAAGTCCTCTACCAGCCTATGGTAGGGTTCGCTAGCGCATCGTAATGGTTGACAGGGGTTTGGCAAGATAGTAGAATTTTGATGTTAAATTTTAATAATTGAATATAGGTTCTCTTATCAAGAGTGGCGGAGGGATCGGCCCCGTGAAGCCCGGCAACCGCCCGGAGTCGGAATGACTCTGGAAATGGTGCTAAGTCCGGCGAGTTCTTTGAATTCGCAGAGATGAGAGTGAAGTTTGCTTTAGACTTCTCTCATCGAGAGAAGTTTTTCTTTGCCTCTTTGACACGCTACATCCAACTGTTCCGATGTTTTGGCAGTCCGAGCTTTTCAGCACCCCATTAATTAAGTTTCATATGAGTAGTGCAACAACGTCACATAAGCGGCCATTCGTCTTCTCTGGCGCCAGCAAGCCGGTAAGTGGCACGCTGTCGTGTGGCTCCTGTTGTTCCGGGGAAGAGCTCAGCTTTGCCTGAGCCCAAAATCGCCTTTATCGGCGGCTCCGGGCTTTACAACATCGATGGGTTGGAAGACCGCGAAGAGGTAATGCCCGAGACTCCTTACGGTGCGCCTAGTGACAGCATCGTAATGGGCGCTTTGGACGGCGTTGGAGTGGCCTTTCTGCCCAGACACGGCAAGGGGCACAGGCTCTCGCCAACGGAGTTACCGTACCACGCCAACATATACGCTCTAAAGTCTCTCGGCGTGGAGCAGATCATTTCGATAAGCGCAGTAGGCAGCTTGAAAGAAGACGTCAAGCCTCTGGACCTGATGATTCCGGACCAGCTTATTGACCGGACGAGGAGCAGAAGCAATACGTTTTTTGGGGACGGCATTGTGGCCCACGTCGGGTTCGCCGACCCATTCTGCCCAGCGCTTAGCGATGTCTTGGCCCGGTCAGCGGCCGACCAGGACGTTAAAGTGCACAATAGCGGAACGTACGTCGTGATGGAGGGACCGCAGTTCTCTACCAGGGCTGAATCGGAACTCTACAGGTCGTGGGGTGCCAGTGTCATAGGCATGACAGCATTGCCTGAGGCAAAGCTGGCCCGTGAGGCGGAGATCTGCTACGCCACTGTGGCCTTGGTAACTGATTACGATGTTTGGCACCAGACGGAAGAAGAGGTCTCCGTCGAGGTAGTAATTGCTTACCTAATGCAAAATGTCGGCACATCCCGGCGCATCATAGCCGACGTTGTTAACCGGGCGCCAAAAGTCAGAGATTGCGCCTGCGAGTCGGCGCTTAAGAACGCTATCATTACTAGTCGAGAACAAATACAGGAAGAGACCATAAGGAAATTAGGTCCTTTGGTAAGCAGGTATCTTTAGCCTGCACAGCAACATCAGCAAGGGGAGAGATCATGCCTAGGAAAGATACGGGAGAGCCATACTACCGGATAAGCATAGATGAAGCCGCCGAAATGTATGGCGAAGAAGATACGGTAGTAATCGACGTGCGGCGCGAGGACGAGTACAAGGAAGGCCACGTAAAGGACGCTCTGTTCATTACGCTGGACAACCTGCTCGGAGGAATCGATGAGCTGCCCAAAGACAAGAAACTGCTGTTCATTTGCGCCCAGGGCGTGCGCAGCGGAGTGGCTGCCGAAATGGCCGCTGCTATGGGCTTCGATGGCGAAAATCTCTACAACATCGAAGCAGGCACCGACGCCTGGATAAATGGTGGCCACCCCACTAGCCGCGGAACAGATAAGTAGAACCATCCGGAAATTCATCCGGGACCTCATCAACAACGAAAGGAAAGTCAAGCCATGAATAAGTCCAAGCGAGCAGCCTGGAATAAGCACCGCAAGACCCTCAAGAAGATGAAGGAACGACGTAAGGCCGAGAGAGAAGCCAACAAGTAGGCCTGCCCAAAGTCCTCCCCTATTATAATGATCGAGTGGACTCTGGAATAATTTAGCTAATCTACCTTGCAAAGGACTGTACAATTATTTATAGCCTCAGTTCTGTGTGGGATTGGTTCTGTGCGATACAGGACCTGCGTTATACAAGGCCCACGTTAAGCCGTGAAGCACAAGGAAGGTAAAGCATATATGTCCATACTGGTAATCGGTTCGGTAGCATATGACACCGTCGCAACGCCGTCAGGCAAGCGCGAGGATTCCCTCGGCGGCTCAGCCACATACTTTTCCATATCGAGTAGTTACTTTACCGGTGTGAAATTAGTGGCCGTTGTTGGCGATGACTTTGACAAGAAACACGTGCAGTTGCTGGAGGACCATAAGGTCGATGTCTCCGGTCTGGAGCACATGGCAGGCAAGACCTTCCGGTGGTCTGGCGTATATAGCACGGAAGACGTCAACACCCGCGATACGTTGGACACCCAACTCAACGTATTCGCCGATTTCTCGCCAAAGCTAACTGATGACCAGAAACGACAGAAGTATCTTTTCCTAGCCAACATAGACCCGGAACTTCAGCTGGATGTGCTAAACCAGATGGAAACCAGGCCCAGCTTGGTGGCACTGGACTCCATGAACTTCTGGATTGGTGGCAAAAACAGCGCCCTCAGCGAAATCATCGGTAAGGTTGACGTCCTTTTCATGGACGAGGGCGAAGCCAGGGAATTCTCAGAGCAGGCCAACCTCGTCAAGGCAGCCAAGCACATCATGGCGCTGGGCCCTAAAGCCATCGTCATCAAGCGGGGCGAGCACGGCGTGCTGCTGTTCAACGGCGACTCCATATTTGCCGCGCCAGCCTTCCCATTGGAGACCGTTGTAGACCCCACAGGCGCAGGCGACTCATTTGCGGGCGGCTTCATGGGCTACCTGTCCGCTACCGATGACCTGTCGGCCGAAGGGTTCCGCAGGGCGACGGTGCTAGGCTCGGTGATGGGCTCCTTCTGCGTGGAGGACTTCAGCGCGGACCGAATCGGGCATCTCACCAACGATGAGATCGAAAAGCGATTCCGAGCGTTCGCAGAATTATCTAATTTTAGTCCTTTGGCGGATAGTGAATCCCTACCACAAGGGTAATTTTTATCTATCTACAAAATTTACGAAATACAATTGGAATGGTTAGCGCAGACATGCGCTCAATATCAGGGAGGAAAATTTGACTACAGGTACGGACAAAGGGGACATAAAAGACCCATCACTAGCCCAGGCCGGTATAAAGCGAATCCAATGGGCCGCACGGGAGATGCCAGTCCTCGAAATGATTAGGGAGCGCTTCTCCAGGGAGAAGCCATTAGCAGGCCTCAAGGTCGCGGCATGCTTGCATGTCACTAGCGAGACCGCGAATCTCATGATCGCCCTCAGGGACGGTGGAGCCGACGTGGTAATCTGCGCCAGCAATCCTCTGAGCACACAGGACGACGTGGCCGCGGCTCTTGTTGTTGAGTACGGCATCCCCACCTATGCAATCAAGGGCGAGGACAACGATACCTACTACAAGCACATGACTGCAATCATCGACACCAAGCCCCACATGACGATGGACGACGGTGCGGATGTTGTTGCGCTGCTTCACTCCACCAGGGCGGACGCAGCCGAGAACGTAATCGGCGGCACGGAGGAGACAACCACCGGCGTTATTCGGCTCAAGAGTCTGGCCAAGGACAACCTGCTGAAGTACCCGATCATCGCCGTGAACGACGCGGATACCAAGCACTTCTTCGATAACCGATACGGCACAGGCCAGAGCACACTGGACGGCATCATCAGGGCCACCAACGTGCTCCTAGCGGGCAAGAAGCTCGTCGTCGCCGGCTACGGCTGGTGCGGAAGGGGCGTTGCTTCCCGCGCAAAGGGCATGGGCGCCGATGTCATCGTTACAGAGGTTAACCCCATACGAGCCCTTGAGGCAGCCATGGACGGCTTCCAGGTCATGCCTATGATGGATGCAGCGAAGATCGGCGACATTTTCATTACGCTTACTGGCGGCATGAAGGCCGTGGCCCGAGAGCACATCGAGGTCATGAAGAGCGGCGCTCTCATCGCCAACAGTGGTCACTTCAATGTCGAGATCGACATCGAGGCGCTAGAGGAGTTGTCCGAAGCCAAGCAGGAGGCTCGACCCTTCGTGGAGGAGTACCTCATGGGCGACGGGCGTAAGCTTTACCTACTAGGTGAGGGCCGGTTGATCAATCTGGCCGCTGCAGAGGGGCATCCTTCCGCAGTAATGGATATGAGCTTCGCGAACCAGGCGCTCTCTGCCGAGTACATTGCACAGACTTACCAGAGCCTTGAGGCACAGGTCTATGTAGTGCCAAGGGACATCGACGAAGAGATTGGTCGGCTAAAACTTGGTGCAATGGGCATTAATATCGACACCCTGACGCAGGAACAAGAGACCTACCTCAATAGTTGGGATGTAGGCACCTAAGAGAAAATTTAAAGGGTGGTGGCCGCTGTGGAGTTGAAGAGCTATCCCGACTGCTTTGGATGCGGGAGTGAAAACCCAATAGGGTTGAAGCTGAGTTACAGGCTGGAAGGCGATCTTGTGGTCGCGAGCTTCATTCCGCAGGAGGAGCATCAGGGTTGGCCGAGAATTACCCACGGCGGCATAATCGCAGCGCTGCTATACGAGGTGATGGAAAATTACTCGTATCAGCATGGCATAGTTGCAATGATGCGGGGCATGGAAACGACCTTCCGTCGGCCAATCATGACTGGTCAGGCTATCACAGCCAAGTCGTGGCTTGTACAAGATTCTAGAAGGGCCATGAAGGTCGCGGGCAGCTTGACTGACGAGGACGACGTAGTCCTTGCTCGGGGACAAGATGACTTGCTGGTCTTAAACGAAGAGCAGAAAGCTAAACTGGGGATATCCTGAACCCCTTTAACAGATGAAACAGGCAAAGGCGGTCAATAACTAGTCCGATCACCAGGACAAGAGTCCAGGTTTCCTGAGGAGGAAAATTTTGAGTAACACATTTATGGAATCGCCATCGTATCTTTATACGTCGGAGTCAGTGACCGAAGGCCACCCAGACAAGCTATGTGACCAGATCTCCGACGCAGTCCTCGACGCGATCTTGTCTGAAGACCCTAACGCCCGAGTCGCGTGCGAGACGTGCACCACGACGGGCCTAGTCGTAGTCATGGGCGAGATCACAACCACCTCTTACATCGACATCCAGTCGATTGTCCGAAGCACGATCAGGGACGCTGGTTATATCGACTCATCATTTGGTTTCGACTACCAGTCTTGCGGCATCGTGGTATCCGTGCACGAGCAGTCACCAGACATCTCCGACGGCGTAACCCGTTCCTTGGAAGTCCGAAGCGAGACCTCCAGCGATTACGACATCGAAGCAACTGGAGCCGGCGACCAGGGCATGATGGTCGGCTTTGCATGCAACGAGACTCCCGAGCTAATGCCTCTTCCTATCGCGCTGTCTCACCGCATATGCCAGAAGATGGCTGAGAAGCGCAAGGATGGCACCTTCCCATGGATGCGCCCAGACGGCAAGGCCCAGGTTACGGTTGAGTATGAGTACGGCAAGCCCAAAAGAGTCCATACTGTAATCATGAGCACCCAGCACAGTCCAGAAGTGAGCCAGGATGTAATAGAACGCGACCTGGTTGAGGCTGTCGCCAAACAGGTCATCCCCGCAGAGCTTCGTGACAAGGACACCAGGTACGTCTCCAATCCTTCCGGTCGGTTCGTGACCGGCGGGCCTGTGGGCGACACCGGACTAACCGGACGCAAAATCTTGGTTGACACTTACGGAGGAATTGCACGACACGGCGGCGGCGCCTTCTCTGGAAAAGACCCAACGAAGGTCGACCGTTCAGCCGCCTACGCCGCGAGATATGTTGCCAAAAACCTCGTTGCGGCAGGCATTGCTGACCGATGCGAGTTGATCGTGTCCTACGCTATCGGCATTTCAAAGCCCATTTCAATTTCCATCGAGACCTTCGGCACCAGCAAGATTGACGACAGGAAAATCGAAGCGCTTGTTGACAAGCACTTCGACCTGAGGCCAGGCGCTATTATTCGAGACCTCAAACTGCGAAACCCAATCTACAAGCAGACTGCGGCCTATGGTCACTTTGGACGCACGGACATCAGCCTGCCTTGGGAGCAGACGGACAAGGCTGAGGTCCTCAAAAGTGAGGCGTTTGGTGGCGCAGCAGGTTCTTAAGACTAACTAGTAAAACTAGGAGCGGTCTATGCCCATCAATTTCGGTACGGACGGGTGGCGTGCTGTCATCGGGGCGGACTACACGTTCGATAACGTGCGCCTCTGCGCTCAGGGGACAGCCGCCTTCTTAAAGGCCCATCAGTTGGACTCTAAGGGGATAGTCATTGGCTACGATACTCGGTTTGCCTCCGAGGACTTCGCCGCTGCTGTGGCGGAGGTAACCGCAGCCAATGGAATTCCGACCTACCTGTGCGACAGGTCCGCTCCTACTCCCGTAGCCGCCTACAATATCGTGGCGCGGGACGCCGGTGGAGGGGTGGTCATTACGGCCAGCCACAACCCGGCCTCATATAACGGATACAAGTACAAACCCGACTACGGCGGCAGTGCCTCACCGGAGATTGTCGCCGAGTTGGAAGAGTACATTGAAGATGCCGAGAGGACTGGCAAGGTTCTGCGAATGCCGCTGGACAAAGCAGCGTCTCAAGGCCTTCTCGAATATATCGACCCGGAGCCTACTTACCTCAGCCACATAGCCAACCTCGTCGATCTGGAGGCCATTCGCAACGCGGGTCTAGATATCGTCGTCGATGCCATGCACGGCGTAGGCACAGGCTACTTCTCCAAGCTTTTGAGCGGCGGTTCGACCAAAATCACCGAGCTGCGTTCCGAGCGCAACCCCTCCTTCCCCGGCATGGCCCAGCCCGAGCCCCTTGGGCACAATTTGCAGGGCCTAATGGAAGAGGTGCAAGACCAGACAGCCGACGTCGGGCTGGCCACTGACGGCGACGCGGACAGGCTCGGAGTTGTCGACGACAGCGGCAGGTTCGTGACTACTCTGGAGGCCTTCGCCCTACTCTGCTACCACCAGCTAGAAGTCCTGAAGAACACAGGTCCTCTTGTCCGCTCCATCACCATGACCAGCATGATCGACAAGCTGGGCAAGATTTATGAGGTTCCGGTCTTTGATACGCCGGTGGGCTTCAAGTACCTTGGCCCCATCATGATGCGTGAGGACGCACTTATCGCTGGCGAAGAGAGCGGCGGTTACGCATTTCGCGGAAACATTCCCGAGCGAGACGGTATCCTGAGCGGTCTGATGTTGCTCGACCTCATCGTAAAGACCGAAAAGGGCGTTAGCGACCTGCTTGAGGAGTTGACTGAAAAAGTCGGCCCTCATGTCTATGACAGGTTGGACCTTAAGTTCGAAGAGAGCCAAAGAGAGATCATCATTGGCCGTATACAGAAGGCCGTACCAAGCTCCTTTGGCGGGCGCAAGGTGGAGAGCGTCGACACTCGTGACGGCTACAGGTTTGTGCTGGAAGACGGGTATTGGGTGCTAATCAGGTTCTCGGGCACCGAGCCACTTTTGCGGGTATACGCAGAAGCAGAGTCGGCAGCTGACCTGAAG